>CALGNW010000308.1 GCA_937958345.1 uncultured Neomegalonema sp.
GTCAACGATGTCGAGGTGCAGGGCGCGCCGCAGATGATTCAACTGTCGCTGGATGGCAAGCGCCTTTACGTCACCACCTCTCTCTTCAGCTCGTGGGACAACCAGTTCTATCCGGGCATGAAGGAAAAGGGCGGCCAGATGTACATGATCGACTGCGACCCTGAAAACGGCGGCATGACGATCAATCCTGACTTTGTCGTCGATTTCGGCAAGGAGCCTCACGGCCCCAGCCGCTGTCACGAAATGCGTTATCCGGGCGGAGATGTGACCTCGGATATCTGGATGTAAGGCGTTTGGACCCGCAAACGCTCCGCTGCCCGACGCGCGCCTTAACCTATCGCGGCAGGTGCATCTGCAACGCAGATCACCGAGAGCTTGCGCATGACTTGCCGCTGCCACCGAAAAGCCCTCTCCCCTCGGGGAGAGGGTTGGGTGAGGGAGTCTTGCCAAACGGCGATCAACGTCATGTATCGCGGTCAACTCCCCCTCACCCCGACCTTCCGCCAACGGCAGAGGCAGGCAGGTCCGCCCCGTGACCACCCCCAAAACCCACCGCATCACCCTCGCCAACCGCGGGGGCCGCACCCTGAGTGTGCGCGAGGATGAAACGATCTTCGACGTCTGCGAGCGGATGGGTATTGATGCGCCGATTGCCTGCCGCTATGGCGGCTGCATCACCTGCGCCGCGCGTCTGATCTCGGGCAAGGTACGCCAGCCTAAGGGCACGGCGCTGAACAAACGCCAGTCGCAGGGCGGGTACATTCTGCTTTGTGTCGCCCATCCGAAAGAGGATTGCGTCATCGAAATCGGTGTCGAGACCCAAGGCGATCTCTATCGCAACCCGTTCTCGGTCCCCTCCGGCACGCGATAACAGACCGGTACGCGCCGCACACCTCCCCCGCTTGACAAGCGAACCGCCGCAAAGCGACCTTTGGCGATGGCGCGAAAAACACACATCAAAATCTGCTGCATTTCCTCGCTGGCCGAGGCCCGCCTCGCCGCCGCCCTCGGCGCGGATATGCTGGGCCTTGTCGGCCCCATGCCGGACGGGCCGGGTGTGCTGGACCATGACACCGCACGCACGATTGCACAGGGCTTTGCCGGACCCGCCGCTCCGATCCTGCTCACGTCCTCCGCCACCGCCGATGCCATTGCCGCCGATGCCGCGCGCGTCGGCGTATCGCGCGTTCAGGTGGTTCGCCACATCGACCGGCGCGAGGCGGATCGCCTTGCCGCGCTCGACCTCACGTATATTCAGGTCATCCATGTCGAAGATAACCGCGCGCCCGACCGGCTTGCGGACTATGCGCCGTATTGTGACGGATTTTTGCTGGATTCAGGACGCCCGTCGCAGAACACGCTGGGCGGAACCGGCCTGACACATGATTGGCGGATCAGTGCAGAATGTGTGCGCCGTGCGGATAAACCGGTTTTCCTCGCAGGGGGATTGACCCCCCTGAATGTTGCCGACGCCATCGGGGCAGTGCGCCCGGACGGCATCGACATTTGTTCAGGCGTCCGGCGCGGCGGCATGCTGGACGAGGGCTTGTTGCGCTCGTTCATGCAGGCCGCCGCATCGGCGGATCAGAGCGGCTGACCGTAGGCTGCAACGCCGGGCTGCTGAACACCCAGCGGCGCGAGCGGTGCGGCTTCGATCGTCACCGGCGCGCTCATTGCTGGCATGACTCCATCGGTTCCGGCAACGGCACTCACGCTTTCTGCGGCAACCGCTCCGGCATCGCTGAACGTGCTGAAATCCTGCATCGCATCGGCGGCCATCGACTCGACCACCGGTTCGGCGACGGTTTCGATCGTCGTTGCCTCCAGAACAGGCGCGGCGCTTGATTCAAGAACCGGCGCGCTCAGGATTTCAACTTCCGACTCAACAACCGGCGCGGGGATTTCGGACATCATCGGCTCAGCCGGGATCATCACAGGTTCGACCTCAACCGACATCGGCGTGACGTCAACGGCCATCGACCCGGCGTCCTGCATCATCGACGCGGCTTCGGCGGCCATCGGCTCGGCGTCCAGTATCATCGGCGCGGCTTCGGCGGCCATCGGCTCGGCATCCAGCATCATCGGCTCGGATTCCAGGACATAGGCAGGCTCGGCAATCGTAACGGTTTCTGCCACGGGCTGAACCGTCGCTGCGCCCGCTGCCTGACTTTCGATGACATAGGCGGGTGCGGCCTGCGTCTCGATCACCGGTGCGCTTTCCAACACATAGGCAGGCGACGCACTGACGGGCTGTGCGGCGACAGGGGCGGGCGTTCCCTGCGACAGCGGATAAGGCTTGATCATCTCGGGTGTGAAAACCATCGGCTTTTGACAGGCGGACAACAGCGCAACCGCACAAATACTACTAAAAACAGATTTAAAACCGCTCATTACCATCATCTCCATGGGCTTGTGATTCTCGGTGGCGCGGACAATGCTCAGGCGTCTGCCCTCTGTCAATCGACGCTGCACCATTGCGCTCGACCTGCATCGGTCACTAGGTTCACCGAACCGGAAATGTTGCGAGTCGTGCCATGACCATCCACTGCCTGGGTTCCGTCAATGTCGATCACGTCCATCGCGTTCCGCACTTTCCGGTCGCCGGAGAGACGCTGACCGACGACAGCTATTCGGTCGGTTTGGGCGGCAAGGGCGCAAATCAGGCCATCGCAGCCGCACGCTCGGGCGCAATGACATACTTTGTCGGCGCAATCGGCAAAGACGGCCTCTGGACACGCGATTCCCTACAGGGTGCGGGCGTCGATACCGGCGGCATCACAACGCTGGACGCGGCCACCGGCCACGCGGTCATTTACGTCGATCCGAACGGCGAGAATACCATCGTAATCCACGGCGGCGCGAACCGTGCGCTGACACAGGATATGATCGACACGGCGCTGGCACGGGCACAGCCGGGCGATTGGTGGCTGGCACAAAACGAAACCAACCTCGTGACAGAAAGCATCGCGGCGGCAAGGGCACGCGGCCTCAAAACCGCCTACTCCGCCGCGCCCTTCGATGCCGCCGCCGTCGGGTCCGTCCTGCCCTATCTCGATGTGCTGGCGGTAAACGAGGGCGAGGCCGCCGCCCTGCGCGCCCATCTGGGCCGCGACCCGGATATTCCGACCCTCGTGACGACCTACGGCGCAAAGGGCGTAGTCATCACACAGCGCGGCGAATCCCCGCTGGAAATCCCCGCCTTTGATGTCACCCCGACCGACACCACCGGCGCGGGCGATACCTTCATCGGCATGCTGATCGGCGCGCTCGATCAGGGCGCGGATATGCCCGCCGCAGCCCGAACCGCCAGCGCCGCCGCCGCCATCAGCGTCACACGCCCCGGCGCGGCGGACGCCATCCCCACCGCCGCCGAAATCACCGCCTTTCTCAAGGGCCGCACATGACCGATTTCCGCTCCGTCACCCCCGACGACCTGCCCGCGCTCAAGGCCATTATTTCCGCTACGGATTTATTTCCGGCGGATATGCTCGACGATATGATTGCGGGGTTTCTGAGCGGACAGGAACCCTACAGCCGTTGGATGACCGACACCGCCACCCCGCCGCGCCTCGTCGCCTATTGCGCGCCCGAACCCATGACCGAGGGCACGCATAACCTCTATCTGATTGCCGTCCACCCCGATGCACAGGGCGCCGGTCTTGGCGCGCGTTTTCTTGCTTATCTCGAAGAAACCCTCGCCGACGCCGGAACCCGTATTCTGCTGGTCGAAACCTCGGGAACCGCTGAATTCACGCGCACGCGCGAATTTTATGACAAGAACGGATACGAGCGCGAGGCCCGCATCCGCGACTTTTACCAATCCGGCGATGACAAAATCATCTTCCGCAAAGCACTCAAGGACAGCGTATGACCCCGATCCTTCTCGACACCGATCCGGGTATCGACGACACGATGGCCATTTTCTACGCGATGGCGGACCCCGCGCTTGAGCTGGTCGGCATGACCACCGTTTTCGGCAATGTCTACACACCCGACGGCACGCGCAACGCGCTGGCCCTGTGCGAGCTGGCGGGCCTTGATATTCCGGTAGCCGAGGGCGCGCATGTGCCGCTGGTCCAGCCGCAACACCCTCCGGCGGATTTTGTCCACGGCAAGCACGGTTTCGGCAATGCCGCCCTGCCCGATCCGACCCGCAAGGCCGACCCGCGCCCCGCGCATCAGTTTATCGCGGAAACGCTCGCCGCCCGCCCCGGCGAGATTACGATTGTGGCCGTCGGTCCGCTGACCAACATCGCCCTCGCGCTGCAACATCACCCCGAGATCACGAAAACCGCCAAGAAAGTCGTGGTCATGGGCGGCGCGGTCCGCACGCCCGGTAACGTCAGCGCGCACGCCGAGGCAAACATCTGGAACGACCCCCATGCCGCCGAAATCGTCTTTTCCGCCGACTGGCATGTCACGCTGGTCGGCCTTGATGTGACCGAGCGCATCCAATGCACGCCCGAGGACTTCGCCCCGATGCTCCGCACCTCGCCCGAATGCGGTGCGCTGATGAACGACGCGGCGGCGTTTTATTTCCAGTTCCACATCGACACAAAGGGCCTCAACGCCTGTTTCCTGCACGATCCGGCGGCCATCATCTGCGCACAGCAGCCGGAATTGTTCGAAACCGTCACCGCGCCGATCACCATGCGCGTTGACGGCGAGCAAGCGGGCCGCACGGTCGAGGATAGCGCGGGCAAGACGCCCCCCGTCACGATCTGTGTCGAACCGGACGCCGCGGCGATCAAAGCCCGCTTTCTCAAGCACCTGCGCTCGGGCGTGCTGCCCTAGCGTCATTCCGGTGCGCACACGCACGGCTTGCCGGAATCACTTCAATCGGTAAGCTAACGCTCAGGGCTAATTCTACGGGGCAACAGATGTTCGACATCGCCACGCTTTCCTACACCGACCCTGCTTCACCGGCAGAGTTCGCGCGCTCGCTGCACGAGACGGGCTTCGCCGTTCTCACCGACCATCCGATCACACCGGACCGGATTTCGTCGGCCTATGCCGCATGGGGCGTGTTTTTCAATTCCGAGGGAAAACACGACTGGGTTCCGACCGGCGACGGCCATGACGGGTTCTTCCCCTTCCGCTCCGAAAACGCGAAGGACAGCGCGGTCAAGGATCTGAAGGAATTCTACCACGTCTACCCGAAGGGCAAGGTCCCGCCTGAACTCGAGGCGGAAACCCGTGCCCTGCATGCCGATCTGGTCAAGGTCGGCTCGACCCTTCTGGGCTGGTTACAGGATCACAGCCCCGCCCCCGTCAAACAGCATTTTTCCGAACCGCTGCCGGATATGCTGGCAGGCAGCGATCAGAACCTCCTGCGTATTTTGCATTACCCGAAGCTCGATCAAGCCCCCGAACCCGGCGCGGTCCGCGCGGCGGCTCACGGCGATATCAACCTGATTACCTGCCTGCTTGCGGGGTCGGAATCCGGCCTTGAGGCAAAGGATACATCCGGCACATGGCACACGGTCCCGTGCGATCCCGGTATGATGGCGATTAATGCGGGCGACATGCTGGAAATGGCTTCGGGCGGGCACTACCCCGCCACGGTCCACCAGGTCGTCAATCCGCCCGCCGAACAAAACGTCGCGCGTTTTTCGATGCCGATGTTCCTTCACCCCCGCCCCGAAGTGTCCCTGAAACCGGACATGACAGCGGGCGAATTTCTTGCCGAGCGTCTGCGCGAAATCGGCCTTAAATCCTAACAGGAGTCTCTCATGCTCAAGACCATTCTCGGCGCTGCAACCGCCGCCCTCATGGCCACCACCGCGATGGCCGCGGATTTCAAGCCCGCCGTCGTCTTCGATATGGGCGGCAAGTTCGACAAGAGCTTTAACGAGGGCGTCTGGAACGGCGTTAAAAAGTTCATGGACGAAACCGGCACCGAAGTGATGGAATTCGAAGTCACGAACGAGGCACAGCGCGAACAGGCCATGCGCCGCATGGTGCGCCGGGGTGCAACGGTGGTTCTCGGGGTCGGCTTTGCTCAGGCCGACGCGATTGATGCGGTTGCCGCCGACAATCCCGATGTGAAATTCGCCATCGTTGACGTGTCGTGGCTCGACCGTCCGAACCTGCGCCAGTATGCGTTCAAAGAGCACGAGGGCAGCTATCTGGTCGGCGTCGCCGCTGCGATGGCCTCCAAATCCGACACCGTGGGTTTCATCGGCGGCATGGACATTCCGCTGATCCGCAAATTCGCCTGCGGTTACGTTCAGGGCGTCATGGAAACCAACCCCGACGCAACCGTCCTCGAAGCCATGACCGGCACAACCCCCAGCGCATGGAACGACCCGACCAAGGGCGCAGAGCTTGCACAAAGCCAGATGGATCGCGGCGCGGACGTGATTTATCACGCGGCGGGCGGCACGGGCCTCGGCGTTATTCGCGCGGTTGCCGATAAGGGCCAACTGGCCATCGGCGTCGACTCCAACCAGAACGGCATCGCGCCGGGCAACGTTCTGACCTCGATGCTCAAGCGTGTTGATGTTGCGGCCTACGATACGCTCAAACGCGCGCAGGACGGTAATTTCGAGGCGGGCGTCAGCATCCTCGGCCTTGCCGAAAACGGCGTTGACTGGGCATTGGATGAAAACAACAAAGACCTGGTCACGGCGGCGATGAAAGCGGAAATTTCCGCTGCCCGTGCCGCGATCATCGCAGGCGACATCGTTGTCCATAACTACGACGGCGGCGGCGATTGCCCGTCCGAGTTCACCAAGCGCGCTTCGGCAACCGCGATGTCAGCCGATGACATCATGTCGGAAATCAAGGCGCTGAATACCCGTCTGGACGAACTGGAATCGATGCTGAAATAACGGCATCGCTTCGCGCATCCTTTGACAGAAAAAAGGGTGCGCGAAGCACCGCAAAATTCCTCGCCTTCGGGCCGAGATAACGGCGAGGGGCAGATGACTCAACACAAAGACACTCCCATGTCCCCGCCAGCCGTCCAACTGACCAGCATTACCAAGACCTTCGGCGCCGTCATCGCCAACGACGCGGTTGATCTGACGATCCCCGCCGGGACGATCCACGGCATCATCGGCGAGAACGGCGCGGGCAAATCCACCGTCGTTTCGATCCTTTACGGATTTTACACCGCCGACAGCGGCAGCATTGAAATCAACGGCCAACCCGCCACCATCACCACCAGCGCCGACGCGATAGACCGCGGCATCGGCATGGTCCACCAGCACTTTATGCTGGTTCCGAATTTCACGGTGCTTGAGAACGTCATGCTCGGGTCCGAGGACGGGTTTCTGCTTCGCAAAGGCAAGGCCGCAACCCGCAAGGAACTGCAACGCCTGTCCGACGAATACGGCCTTAACGTTGATCCTGATGCAATCGTCGAAACCCTGCCCGTCGGCCTGCAACAGCGCGTCGAAATCCTCAAGGCGCTGCGGCGCGGCGCACGCATTCTGATCCTTGACGAACCGACCGGCGTCCTGACCCCGGACGAGACGGACCGCTTTTTTGACATCCTGCGCGGTTTGCGCGCCCAAGGCGTCACGGTCCTGCTCATCACCCACAAACTGCGCGAGATCATGGAAGTCACCGACGGCGTTTCCGTCATGCGGCGCGGCAGGATGGTCGCACACAAACAAACCGCCGAAACCACCCGCGAGGAACTCGCCGAGCTGATGGTCGGACGCCGCGTCGAACTGACGACACCGCGCATCGCCGTCACCCCCGGCCCTGTCGCGATGGAGGCCCGCAATCTGACATGGCGCGGCACGCGCGGCGTCGCCCGCCTCAAGAATGTCAGCCTGCAACTGCGCGCGGGCGAAATTCTCGGCCTTGCGGGGGTCAGCGGCAACGGCCAGCCCGAACTGCTCGACGTCCTTGCGGGCATCGCTCCGGTTCAGGAGGGCGAGATCATCGTCGGAGACCGCACGATCAACAGCGGCAGCCCGACCGACCCGGCGGAACTGCGCGCCCTCGGCATCGCTCATGTGCCCGAGGACCGCCACCGACGCGGCCTCGTCCTGCCGTTCGAGGCGCGCGAAAATGCCGTGCTCGGGTATCACAACGGCCCCAAAACCGGCCTCGGACGCCTGCTGTCCCCGCGCGCACTGCACACCCATTGCGCCGAGTTGATGGAACGCTTCGACGTTCGCCCGCCGAACCCCAAACTGCCCGCCATCGGCTTTTCGGGGGGCAATCAGCAAAAACTGGTGATGGCGCGCGAGATCGAACCGGAACCGGCGATCATGCTGGTCGGTCAGCCCACGCGCGGCGTCGACATCGGCGGCATTTCCTTCATCCACGCCGAGATCATGGCCCGCAAGGCCGCAGGCTGCGCAATTCTGCTCGTCTCGGTCGAGCTTGACGAGATCATGGCACTCTCGGACCGCATCGCCGTGATGAACGCCGGAGAGATCGTTGGCGAAACCGCCCGCGACGATGCCGATTATCGGCGGATCGGCCTGATGATGGCGGGCGTCTCCGCCGAGGGAGACGCAGCATGACCCGCCTCCCCGCGTGGGTCGAGTACCTGCTGATCCCGCTGATGAACCTCACGATGGCCTTCGCCGTTACCGCGATCGTTGTGGTCCTCGTCGGTGAAAGCCCTGTCGAGGCGTTGAGCGTCCTGATAAAAGGCGCTTTCGTCTACGAAGGCTCGCTGGGGTACACGCTTTATTACACCACCAGCCTGATTTTCACCGGCCTTGCGGTCGCGGTCGCCTTTCACGCCCGCCTCTTTAACATCGGGGGCGAGGGTCAGGCCTATCTCGGCGGGCTCGGCGCATTGCTGATCGCGCTGGCCCTGCAGGACTGGCTGCCGGGCATCCTGATGATCCCGCTCTGCATCCTCGGCGCGGCGGCCTTCGGCGCGCTCTGGGCGCTGATCCCCGGTTGGCTGCAAGCCTATCGCGGCAGTCACATCGTCATCACCACGATTATGTTCAACTTCATCGGCGCGGGCATCATGGTCGGCCTTCTGTCCGGCTCTCTCATGCGCCCCGGCCAGTCAAACCCCGAAAGCTTTCTCTTCGCCGACAGCGCCCGCATGCCGCAACTGCATACGTTGCTGGGCGAATACGGTATCGAGATAGGCCGCTCGCCGCTGAACCTGTCAATCTTCGTTGCCATCCTCGCTTGCTTCGGCGTCTGGCTTCTGATCTGGCGTACCCGTTGGGGCTATGCGCTGCGGGCGATGGGCGAAAGCGAACCGGCGGCGCAGTATGCGGGCGTCCCCGTGCCGCGCATGATCGTCACCGCCATGTGCATTTCCGGTGCGCTTGCGGGCCTCATGGCGATTAATACCGTCATGGGCGATCAGGGCAAAGTCACGCTGCAATTCCCGGCGGGCTTCGGCTTTACCGGCATCGCCGTCGCGCTGATGGGGCGCAGCCATCCCTTCGGCATTGTCCTCGCCGCGCTTCTCTTCGGCGCTCTCTTCCAAGGCGGGACCGAGCTGGACTTTGAGTTCCAAACCATCACCCGCGAAATGGTCCTGTTGATCCAAGGCCTCATCATCCTCTTTTCCGGTGCGCTATCGCTGATGTTCGTGCCATGGATGGAACGACGCTTTGCCCGAAAGGTGAGCGCATGACTTACCTCGACTTTCTCCTGATTTTCGATTCAAGCCTGCGTCTCGCTACGCCGCTGATCCTCTGCGCGATGGCGGGTCTGGTTTCAGAGCGCGCGGGCATC
>CALGNW010000309.1 GCA_937958345.1 uncultured Neomegalonema sp.
GAAAAATCGACCGCCATCCTCCGCCATATCGCAGAGATCACCGAAGGTAAGACCCCGCTGGTCGGCGTCGGCGGTGTCGGGTCCGCCGAACAGGCCTATGCGAAAATCCGCGCGGGCGCGTCACTGGTACAGCTTTACACCGCGCTGTCCTATCACGGCATGGACCTCGTCCCCCGCATCGTAAAGGGCCTCGCCAAGCTGCTGGAACGCGACGGTTTCGCCACGATCGCAGATGCGGTCGGCGCTGATTTGAAGTGACATCTTCACGAAACTTACGTAAAGTACGAATTGTACAATTCGGAGGGTGTGATGTCTGATCCGGTAACCTTGGCGGACGCGCGGGACTCGCTCGGCGATCTGGTCAACCGTGCGCATTACGGTGACGAACGGGTTCTGTTGACGAAGCGGGGAAAGCCTGTGGCGGCGATTGTCTCTCTGGCTGATCTTGATGCGTTGGAGGCATATGAATCCGCCGAAGACGAAAAGGTTCTAAAGCAAGCGAGAGCGGAAGACGATGGCACGCGAATCCCGCTCGAAGACATCATCGCAGACCACAAGGCCCTCAGCGCCGACGGAAAATAACTGGCGCATTACGTTTCTGAAAAGGGCACAGCGGGATTTCCGCAGCTTGGATGCGGTCGCGCGACAGCGGATTTTGGACGGCTTGGAGCGCCTGCGTGCCGACCCCTATGCGGCGTCGAACGTGAAACGGATGAAGGGGCAGGACGCCTTTCGCTGCCGTGTTGGCGATTTCCGGATTTTGTACACGCTGATTGATGCCGAGCTTGTTGTCGAAGTCATTCGCATCGGCAACCGCCGCGACGTCTATCGTTAGCGCACTGCCCCCGCCCGCCTCTCCAGTACGGGATAGAGCCACAGCAGGCTTGCGGCGCGCAGGCCGAGGAATAAATGGATCGCGGCCCAGACCCCGTGATTTCCGAATGCCTCGGCCAATATCCATCCCGCCGGAAAATAGATCGCGGCGGCGAAGATCATCGCGTTGCGCATCAGCGTCGTCTCGGTTGCGCCGATGAAAATACCGTCCAGCTGAAACGCGGCAAAGCCGACTGCGGGAACCAGCGCGGCCCATAGGGCATACTCCCGCGCCAGCGCGCGAACGCTCTCGACATTCGTCAGCGCGTCGATGGCAACGCCCGCCAGCAAAACAAAGACCACCGAGACCAGTGCGGCCAGCGCACCCGACCACACGGTCGATATCACCGCCGCCTGTCGCAGTGCCTTCGGATCATTCGCGCCGCGTGCCTGACCGACCAGACTTTCGGCGGCCATGGCAAACCCGTCCAGCCCATAGGCCGAGATGATAAAGAACTGCCACAGTACCACATTCGCGGCCAGCACCTCGTCTCCCTGTAAACTGCCCAGACGCATGATCCATGCGAACCCCAATGTCAGCAGCAGCGTGCGGATAAAGATATCGCGGTTCATCGCCATGACCCGCCACAGCTCGGTGCGTTCCAGAATGCGCGGCCATACGATCCGCCATCCCGGCGGTGCAATGGCGGCGACGCGTTTGCGCGCGATCCACAGTGCAAAACCCAGCCCGATCCCGTTGGCAATCACGGTGGCCAGCGCAACGCCTGTTATGCCCATCTCCAGCCCGACAGCCAGTGACAGGCTCAGCGCGATGTTGGACAGGGTGATAACAAGCTGATGCTGAAACAACCGGTTCGTCAGCTCTTGTCCCGTGAACCAACCCAGCAGCGCATAGTTCGCCAATTCGAACGGCGCGCCCCAGATGCGGATGCTGAAATACTGTGCTGCGAGGCCCTCGGTCTGCGCGCCTGCCTCGAAAATTTGCAACCCCAGCCACAGCAAAGGCGTCTGAAAAGCGATGAGTGTAACCGCGATACAGGCGGCAATCACCAGCGTGCGGAGCAGGGTGTTCAGAACCCGCCCGTAATTTCCCGCCCCCAATGCCTGTGCCGATTGCCCCGAACATCCCAGTTGCAGAAAATTAAAGCTGGTGAACAAGATCGCGAACAACTCGGCCCCGATCCCCACGCCGGCCAGCGCAAAGGCTGAACCGAGGTTGCCGATGATGGCGGTGTCGATTGCCCCCTGAATCGGAACAGTCGCGTTTGACAGGACCACGGGCGCGGCAATCAGCAGAACCCGTGCGCCCGTAACCGGCGTCATCCCCCGTCCTGCGGCAACAGGAAATGCCCGTGTGCGGCGACGAACGGCTTGCCGCGTTCTTCCTGCCATGCCTCGACACGCACATTTGCAATGCGGCGTCCCCGGCGCAGGATGATCGCGCGGGCATAGGCATCCTGCGGCTTGCCCGACCGCAGATAATCAATCGTGAAATCCACCGTTTTCGGCTGCGGCGCAAACGTCCCGTCCCAGCCCTGATCTGCGCTCATACGCTCCAGTGCGGCGACCCAGGCCAGCGATGTCAGGGCGGTAATTTCCAGAAACGCACCCGTTGCGCCGCCATGGAGGGCGGGCAGCATCGGGTTTCCGATCAGCTCGGGCGCATAGACCAGTTGCCCCGTCACCTCGTCGCCGCGCCGCTGGAACTGCACGCCCAAAAAGGTGATGTACGGGATTTTCGCGGTCAGCGCCGCAAAGGCATCGTCCTGTGTCCCGCTCATGCCTTGCCGCCCTTGTAGTTGAGGATAAAGGCCGCCGAGGCGGTGGCAATCGGATCATCACGGCTTTCGTGATAGGCGACAGCGCGCACAAACCCGACCGAGCGGGTTGCGCGGTAACAATGGGCATGGGCATAGACCGGCTTTTCCGGTGTCGCGGGGCGCATGTAGTTAATCCGCAGATCCAGCGTGGCTGTCGACGCGGGTTTCTTCGACGACATCATCACGGCGGTTCCGCAGCAGGTATCCAACAGCGCCGTAATGGCCCCGCCGTGCATGACGCCGGTTTCCGGGTCCCCGATCAGGCGGGGATCATAGGGAATCATCATCACGGCCTCGTCCGGCTCGCGCGATACCAGCCGCATGCCCAGCTCGCGCGAATGGGGGATCGCGGTCATCAGCAATCCGTCTTCACCGGCCTGCGGGTCGGGGGCCATCCAGTCTTTGAATTCGTTGTCACTCATGGCGGCTCTCTGCGAAACTGTCTGCGTCCGGCGTAACGCTTCGTGCCGCAAGCCGAAACCAAAAAAGGGCGCTCCGCACGGAACGCCCTTTGATACTTTGATGATGAGGCGGCTTACATGCCGGTCAGGAATTTATACCCGAACCAACCCAACCCGCCGAGCAGGATAGCCGCACCGCCGCCGAGGATCGGCGCGATGATCTGGCTTTTCTTACGCTCGTCATCGAGCGTTTCTTCCCAGCTTTCGTCGTCAGCGTCGGCATAATCGTCGGTTGCGTCCACGGACATGTCATCGGATTCAAAGGCCGCGACAAGATCATCTTCGTCCATATCGGCCTTGGCTTCCGCTTTCTTGTCTTTGCGCGCGGGCATCAGACCCGAGAGCAGACCCTTTTTCGCGGGTGCGGCGCTGTCTTCGACAACCGGAAGGTCGTCCAATTCAGCCGATGTTTCAAGCGATCCCGTGTCGGCTTTGCCTTTGCGGGCGGCCAAAAAGCGCGAGAACAGGCCCTTTTTCGGTGCTTCGTCCGTTGCATTCACCGAAGCGGTAACCTTCGCCGTCTTCTTTTTCCTGCCGGGCTGGCCGGCAACAGCAGCCGCTTCTTCCTCGGCAGCGGCGATGGCGGCTGCCTCTTCTTCGGCGGCACCACTGCGCAGTTTGCGGCGCAGACTGTTAATGGACGGCTTGCCCTCGTCGTCGAAGATTTTCTCGAAATCTTCGTCCAGACGCGACTTGCGGGCACGGTCGCGGCGGCGACCCCGCGCGCCGGGAATGATGCGCAGGCCGTCTGCATCCAGTTCCGGCTCGTCCTCTACCTGAGCGTTTTCAACGGCTTCGACGCTTTCGGCTGCGACCTCTTCGTCCTCGGCGTCATGCTGACGGCCACGGCGCGAAATGGTGACCGACTGTTCCTCGGTCATCGGTGCGGCCTCGACAACGGCCTCCGGTTCCCGTGCTTTCGGCTTGTCCGGCGAGACAACGGTCGCGGTGCTGGAGGACGGAGCGGATGCTGCAATGACCGGTGCTTCGGTTTCCGGGGTTGCGGCGACCGGTTCGGTGGCGGGGGCGGCGGTTTCTGCGGTGACCGGCGGCACATCGCCCGCGGCTGCGGCACGTGCGGCCTCCAGTTTGGCCATCCGCTGCTTCATGGTTTTCGAAGGCGTCCAGCGTTTGGTGCCGACGCGGCGGTCATCGACCAGTTCGCTGACACGTTTAGTTGTGCTGCCGCGTGATTCGTCGAATTGCGATTCGGCGGCTTGGGCGATCCGGTCGAATATATCCACGGGGCCGGATGCGGCCTTTGATCGTTCCAGTTCGCGCTCTGCTGCTGCGATATGGGGTGCGACGGACTCGTCGCGCGGTGACGAGGGGCTAGCCATCTCGGCGGCGAAATCCAGAACACGATCGTCGAGATCGTCTTCGTTTTCCGCAAGGGCCCCGATCGCATGTCCGAATTTGCTCATGGCATCATCGCCTGTCTGTTTTGCTGCTGCGCCTTGTTCCGCTAGATCGGAGGGCACAGCTTCGTTTTGGCTGTCGTCAGTGTCGTTTTCGTCCGGTCCGTCGCGGACGGCATCCATCCAGGCGTCATCACTCTGTGCTTCAAGATCGACCGTTTTCCGGTCCAGTGCGGTTGCTGCCGCATCATCCTGTCGTAGTTCGGTTGACGTCATAGATTTCTTCCACGCGATGGTCACGCACAGGTCTGCCGACGAGCCTGCGCCCTCATCTACGTCGATTATCTTTAAGATTGATCTAACATTGCCGACGTACAGGATAGAGAAGTCGTAAATTCGTGTTCCGGTCATATATTGACGTTAACGTAAGCGTCAGGTAAAAGGGCGTCCATGATGAATGCAGAATTGACCAGACCCGACGACGGGGCCGTTTTCACAGTAACGCAGCTTTGCCGCGAGTTTGATGTGACTCCGCGCGCCCTGAGGTTTTATGAATCCAAGGGTCTGCTGCACCCCAGCCGTCAGGATACCCGCCGGCGTTTCGGTAACCGTGACCGTGCCCGCCTTGCGCTGATCCTGCGCGGCAAGCGCTTCGGATTCAGTTTGGCCGAGATCGGGGAACTGCTGGACCTGTATGATACCGGCGATTCGCAGGTCACCCAGCTGACCCGCACCATCGAAACCGCCGAGCAGCGTTTGTCGGAGATGCGGCGTCAGCGCGAAGAGTTGGATGTCGGGATTGTCGAGCTTGAGGAGCAACTGAGCCTCGTGCGCGATATTCTCGGAAAGAAAAAAGCGGGCGGGTAAACGCAAGGCAGAATATGGCGGCCCGCCCGGCGCGGTGGTCCGCACTTACAAAAAGCGGCGAGCGCGGACATCGCGGTTATTCTCGCTGACAGAAGGGATGGAGAACCATGGCGATTTATAACGCACCCACCGAAGACGTAAAATTCATCCTGCATGATGTGCTGCGCATCCACGAGCGGACGGACATCGAGGGTTACGCCGATCTGACCGACGATATGACAGGCGCGATTTTCGAAGAGGCTGGTAAGATCGCCTCTGAAGTTCTGCTGCCGATTAACGAGACCGGCGACAAGCAAGGCTGCGTGCTTGAAAACGGTGTCGTGCGCACGCCCGACGGCTTCAAAGAAGCGTATACAGCGATGTGCGAGGGCGGATGGCCCGGCATTGACTGTAATCCCGAATACGGCGGACAGGGCATGCCTTATATTGTGCATGCCGTCACGGGCGAGTTCTCGTCCTCCGCCGCGATGGCCTTCTCGATGTATCAGGGTCTGACGCATGGTGCGATCAAAGCGATTGAGGGTTTCGGGTCGGAATCCCAAAAGGATATGTACCTGCCGAAAATGATCTCCGGTGCTTGGACCGGCACGATGAACCTGACCGAACCGCATTGCGGAACGGACCTCGGCCTGCTGCGCACGAAGGCCGAACCGCAGGATGACGGCAGCTATAAAATCTCCGGCCAGAAAATCTTTATCTCGGCGGGCGAGCACGATCTCAGCGAGAACATCGTTCACCTTGTTCTTGCAAAAATCCCCGGCGGGCCGGAGGGGGTCAAAGGGATCTCGTTGTTTGTTGTACCGAAATTCCTGCCAAACGAAGACGGCTCGCTCGGCAACCGCAACACGCTCGCCTGCGGCAAACTCGAAGAGAAAATGGGCATCCACGGGAACTCGACCTGTGTGATGAACTACGACGAGGCAACCGGTTGGCTGGTCGGCGACGAACACAAGGGCCTGCGCGCGATGTTCCTGATGATGAACGAGGCGCGGCTGCTGGTCGGAATGCAGGGGCTTTCACAGGCCGCCATCGCCTATCAGAACGCGGTTGAATACGCGAAGGACCGTCTTCAGGGCCGCGCGCTTGATGGGGACAAATTCCCGGATCAAAAGGCCGATCCGCTGATGGTTCACCCTGATGTGCGCCGGATGCTGATGGACGGCAAAGGCTTTGTCGAAGGGGGCCGTGCCTTCTATTACTGGGCGTCCAGCCTGATTGATGAAGAACTGCACCACGAGGATGAAAAAGTCCGTGATCAGGCGGGCCTCCTGATTGCTTTGCTGACACCTGTGGTGAAGGGCTTTCTGACCGACAAGGGCTTTGATGTTGCGGTTCAGATGCAACAGGTCTTCGGGGGCCACGGTTATACCGAGGACTGGTCGCAATCACAGTACGTCCGCGATGCCCGTATCGCCATGATCTACGAAGGTGCAAACGGTGTTCAGGCGCTCGACCTGATTGGCCGCAAACTGCCCCAAAAGGGCGGTGCTGGCATGCAGACATTTTTCGGTCTGGTCAAAGATTTCTGCAAGGAAAACGACGGCGACGAGATGTCGGAATTTGTCGAGCCTGTTAAGGCCGCGTCCAAGGAGTTGCAGGAGGCTGTGATGTGGTTCATGCAGCACGGCATGAAAGACCCCAATCAGGCGGCGGCGGGTTCGACCGACTTCCTGCACTTGTTCGGCCATACGGCGATTGCCTTCATGTGGGCGAAAATGGCGAAGACGTCGCAGGACGCTCTGGCGGGTAATACCGACAATCCGGCATTCCACGAGGCTAAGATCAAAACCGCCCGTTACTACATGCAGCGGGTGCTGCCTGCGACCAGCGCCCACCTCGCGCGGATCAAATCCGGCGCGGATACCGTGATGGCACTGGACGCCGAAGCGTTCTGAACCGCGTAAAAAGTGATGGATGCCAGCCTTGCGAAATTCGCCCGGCTGGCATCACCTGAATACGCAAGGTCAGAAGACCGGGGTAGACCGACAAAGATCGGCGCCCGAAAAATGGGAGAATACCGATGGCTGATTTCCAACTGCATTGCTTTGCCCAATCCGGCCATTCGTATAAGGCCGCGTTGATGCTCGCACTCTGCGAGGCGGAGTGGGAGCCTGTATTCGTCGATTTTTTCAACGGAGCGGTGCGCAGTCCCGATTATCAGGCGCTCAATGCCATGAGTGAAGCGCCGGTTCTGGTTCACGGCGATAAGACATTCACCCAATCGGGCGTCATGCTCGATTATCTGTCAAAGCAGTTCGGCAAATTCGGTCCCGATAACGAGGACGAGCGGCTGGAAATCCTGCGCTGGACGCTATGGGAAAATCACAAGCTGAACGCCTATCAGGGCGTTTACCGCTTTTTGCTCAACTGGGCGCCCGCATCGGCTCAATCGCCTGATGTGATCGGTTTTATGAAGGGCCGCGCGCTTGCAGCGATGAAGACGCTGGACGCGCATCTTGCCGGGCGGGACTGGATCGCCGCCGACCGTCCGACGACGGCTGACATCGCCTGTTCCGGTTATCTGTTTTATCCGCGCGACGAATATCAGTGGACCGAGGCCGAGCGGTTTACGAATATAGAGGCTTGGCAGGCCCGTGTTCAGGGCCTGCCGGGGTGGAAGCATCCGTATGATCTGATGCCGGCCAAGGCGGACGCATGACCACCGGACAACAACAAAGCTATGTTGCCAGCGGAACAACAGGCCGCGGCGTAGACGGCGCAATGTTGTCTTCGGTCGTCTTACTGTCCGCGCCTTCGGTTTCAGACGGTGATACCATAGCGGGAATATCTGGCAGCACGGTTCCGTCCGCTGCGGTATTCGTGACGTTCGAACTGGAAAGATACTGCTGTGTATCTGCTGCATTCCAGTCCGGTGTCATGCCTGCCGGAACACGGAATACCCGCATATCGAGGCTTTCGGTCCCGTCCGGCGCAATGGTTTTTGTCCAGACGCGGACTTTCTCGAATCCTTCGGCATCGGGTAGCGAGCGGCGTTCGGCTGATATCACAACGCTGCCATCCGGCATCTTGTCCCGCGTTTCCGTGCGCCGCGAGCCGTCGTCATACGCGCGCGTCAGAGCATTGCGGACGGTTCCGTCGTCCAGTTGGCGCCGGTCTTCCGAGACAGTGCGCCGTCCGGCATTGTCGTCAAACCCGCCGGGTACGGGTCCGGCGGACCCGCCGGTACCGGCCCGAGGGGTCGCGGGAACGCTGTCACCGCTGCCGCCTCGCATAAAAGAGACAAACGCCTGGCCTCTTGGAATGCCATTTACCAACGGAAAACCTGCTGCGCCGTCAATTTTCATATCATACTCCACGAGCCATTGTGCCGGTATGATACATACTCATGCGCACGAGTCACGCGATATACGGGTAGTGCGTCAGAATTTGCTTGCCTTGAAGGCGGCCCCGCGTGGCCGGTCGACATCGCACTCTTTTAACAACGGAATACCTCAAGCCGTCGCACAACTGCGACGAGGGAGAACAACATGACTGAAGCCTATATTTACGATTCCGTCCGCACCCCGCGCGGCAGAGGTAAAAAAGACGGCGCACTGCATGAGGTGACGTCCCTGTCCTGCGCCTCGACGGTGCTGCGCGCGCTGCGTGACCGGAACGACCTCGATACCGCTGAGATCGAAGATGTGATCCTCGGTTGTGTCACACCGGTCGGCGAACAGGGCGGTGAAATCGCGCGAACGGCTGTTCTGCAAGCCGATTATGATGAGAGCGTCCCCGGCCTGCACATCAACCGCTTTTGCGCGTCGGGCATGGAGGCGGTGAACCTCGCGGCCAACCAGATCAAGGGCGGCGCGGGCGAGCTTTATGTCGCGGGCGGCGTCGAAATGATGGGCCGCGTGCCCATGGGCAGCGACGGTTTTGCCATCGCGGTCGATCCGATTCCGGCGATGAAATCCTACTTCGTCCCGCAAGGCATCTCGGCAGACATTATCGCGACGAAATACGGCTTCAGCCGCGATGATTGTGATGCGTTCGCGGTGGAGAGCCAAAAGCGCGCGGCGGCGGCATGGGAAGACAAGCGCTTTGCCAATTCGATTGTCGCGGTCAAAGACATGAACGACGTGACCATTCTCGATCACGACGAATACATGCGCCCCGGCACGGATATGCAATCGCTTGGTGGCCTCAAAGCATCGTTCAAAGACATGGGCGAGAAGATGCCCGGCTTTGATGCCGTTGCGCTGCTCAAATATCCCGAACTGGA
>CALGNW010000310.1 GCA_937958345.1 uncultured Neomegalonema sp.
CGAAGTCGCAATCCTCGGGGTGAACAAGATGGCCATACGCCCGCACTGGGACGGCCAGCAGTTTGTGCCGCGCAAGATGATGAACATCTCCGCCAGCTTTGATCACCGCGTCATCGACGGGTGGGACGCGGCGGTGTTCGTACAAAAACTGAAAACCTTGCTGGAATCCCCGGCACTGATCTTTTTGGAGGGGTAACCATGCAAACCGAACATTGTCAGGTTCTGATCATCGGCGCCGGTCCCGGAGGCTATGTCTGCGGCATACGCGCGGGCCAGCTGGGTCTGAACACCATTGTGCTTGAAGAGGCCAAGCCGGGTGGGACTTGCCTGAATGTGGGCTGCATTCCGTCCAAGGCGCTGATCCATGCAGCGGATGAGTTTCACAAACAGACCGCGCCAAATGAGATCGGCATCCAGACCAGCGGCACCACCATCGACTTCAACCAGACACAGGTCTGGAAAGACGGGATTGTGACGCGCCTGAACTCGGGCGTTACAGGTTTGCTGAAGACGGCAAAAACCAAACTCATTCATGGCCACGCACAGATTGAAGACGGCAAGACTGTTCTGGCCGAAACCGCCGAAGGCCCGCTGAGGATCACCTGCGATAATCTGGTTCTGGCCACCGGGTCACGTCCCATGGAACTGCCGCATCTGCCATTTGGAGGAAATGTCATCTCCTCGACCGGGGCGTTGGCGCTGCGCGAAATCCCCAAACGTTTGGCGGTTGTGGGCGGCGGCTATATCGGTCTTGAAATCGGGACGGCCATGGCGAAGCTTGGTGCGCAGGTCACCATCGTCGAAATGGCGGACCGGGTGCTGCCACAATATGATGCGGCGCTCACAAAACCCGTGGAGGCACGTCTCGCGGAATTGGGTGTGACGCTTTACGCTGGCGCGCGGGCCAGCACCGTTTCCAGTGACGGCGTTCTGACAATCGAAACCCCCAAAGGACCGGCCGAGATCGCAGCGGACAAGATCCTTGTCGCCACGGGCCGCGCGCCGAATGTGCAGGGGTTCGGGCTGGAGGATTTGGGCCTGACGATGACTGGCCCCTTCCTGCGTGTCGATGACCGCTGTGCAACCTCTATGCGCGGCGTTTATGCGATTGGTGATGTCACGGGCGATCCGATGCTGGCGCATCGCGCGATGGCGCAGGGGGTGGTCGTGGCCGAACATCTGGCCGGACTGCCCACCGTCTGGGACAAACGCGCGATGCCGGGGGTTTGTTTCACCGACCCCGAAGTCGTCGTCGTCGGGGAATTGCCCTCCGACGCAATGGCCGTATCAATATTCCCTTTCGCAGCCAATGGTCGCGCAATGACAATGGAGCGCACCGATGGCTTTGTGCGCGTCGTGCATGACAAAGAGTCCGAGGTGATTCTGGGCATTCAGGCCGTCGGCGCCGGTGTATCTGAGCTGGCGGGGGAATTCGCACTTGCCATAGAGATGTGCGCCACTTTGCGTGACCTGGCCGACACCGTTCACGCGCATCCGACCCTTGGGGAGACCGTTCAGGAAACCGGACATCTGGCCCTTGGCCATGCGCTTCACATCTAGGTCACGCACTCATAAACGGCTAGCGAATTGAGTGGGATGATGATTCAAGCTCTGTGAAGGAGTTTGCCATGCCCCAGCGCCGTTACGAGATCACGGATTTTGAGTGGTCGGTTATTGAGCCGTTGTTGCCGAACAAGCCTCGCGGTGTGCCCCGTGCGGATGATCGCAAGGTTTTGAACGGCATCTTCTGGCGGTTGAGGACCGGCTCTCCCTGGGCGGACATACCCGAGCGCTACGGACCTTACACGACCTGCTACAACCGGTTCGTTCGCTGGCGCAGGGCGGGGGTCTGGGACCGGCTGTTCGAGGCGGTTTCGGCGGCCTATGACGGTGATTTGCAGTCCATCGACAGTTCCTCCATTCGCGTCCATCAGCATGGTGGGAACGCGAAAAAGGGGGGTGCGCCGCGCAGGCCACCGCCGGGAACGACGCTGGAGCCGTCTGCATGGGGCGCTCGCGCGGTGGTCTGACGACGAAGATCCACGCTCTCGTGGACGCCAACGGCTTGCCGGTGAAGCTCAAGCTGACCGCCGGGCAGGCCCATGACGGCAGGAGCGCCGCCGACATGCTCGGTGATCTGGGCGACGGACAGATACTCCTCGCCGACGGCGCCTATGACAGCAACAAGCTGCGCGCCGACATCAACGCACAGGGCGCATGGGCGAACGTGCGGCCCATGCCCAACAGGATCGACCCGATCCCGTTCTCGAAGTTCCTGTACCGCTATCGAAACGTCGTCGAGCGCTTCTTCTCGAAGATCAAACACTTCAGAGCCGTCGCAACCCGATACGAGAAACACGATGACAACTACCTCGCGCTCGTCAAACTCGCATCAACCAGAATTTGGATGCGGTTTATGAGTCGGTGACCTAGGGCATGGTCCGAGATTTCCAACAGTGGGTTTCAACGATCACGCACCATGGAAGCCCCCCGTTACGAAGCGGTGGACACGCTAAGCCCTTGCGAAACATGGATTTCACGCGTTCGGGCTCTATAATCAATTGTCCAATGGCGATAGATGTATGATAAGGTTGTGTTGGTTTGAAAACCAGAAATACAATGCAATATAAATGAAGGTCTTGAGATTTATGGCGACGATAAAATTTATCTTACTGGCGGTGATTGGTACGTACGGATTTATTCATCATATTTCCGTTCTTAGAAAGAATAAGCTGCCACTCCTTGATGGATATTTTAAAAATTCTCCCATATTTTTGTATACTCGAAAAAACAATATTGAAAAATCTGATAAAATCAAAATGTGGGGAACGACAGTTGCAGGCTTCATAGTCTTGCTTTTTCTGTGAGAGGCTAGAATCAGAATGACTTGGTTGGGTTTTTGTCCAGAAGCGGCGGTCGCGCTTCATGAGAAATACAATAAAAAACAATGT
>CALGNW010000311.1 GCA_937958345.1 uncultured Neomegalonema sp.
CCCGAACACTTGTCGCCATAGGCAACCGTGGTTTCCTCACCGAGGAACAACGAGCCATAGTTGCGCAGGGTCGCCAGCCACCAATCCAGGTCATCCGCCTGAATTTGCAGATGCTCGGACGCATACTCGTCCGAAACCTTCGCGGCCTCTTCACGGGTATCGCAGACGATGATTTCACCGTAATCGCGCCATGCCGCCTCGGCATTCACACGGTTGGTTTCCGGCAGGGTCGCGATCAGCGCCGGAACCAGCTCGGCCACCTTTTCCGCCAGCGCCTTATCCAGCGAGATCAGCCATGCAGGCGAGTTATACCCGTGCTCGGCCTGGCCGACCAGATCGGCGGCGACAATCTCCGCATCCGCATTCGCGTCCGCAATCACCATCGTTTCGGTCGGTCCGGCAAACATATCAATGCCGACACGGCCATAAAGGATACGCTTGGCTTCGGCGACAAACTGGTTGCCGGGGCCGACCAGAATATCCGCGGGCGGCGTGCCGAACAGGCCAAAGGCCATCGACGCAACACCCTGCACACCGCCCAGATTCAGCACGGTATCCGCACCGCACAGGTCCGCCGCGTACAGGATGGCGGGGTCAATGCCCTGCCCCGGTTTCGGCGGCGAACAAACCGTAATGTGATCAACACCTGCAACCTTGGCCGTCGTAACGGTCATAATGGCCGAGGCGATGTGCGCATACCGGCCACCGGGCACATAACAACCGGCGGTTTGCATCGGGATTTGCTTTTGACCCGCGAACAGGCCGGGGCGCAGTTCGATCTCGCAATCAGCAATCGTCGCTTTTTGCGCCTCGGCGAACAGGCGCACATTCTCGTGGGCAAACGCGATGTCATCTTTCAGCTTTTGGTTCACTTTAGAAACCGCAGCCGCCCGCGCCTCGGCGGAAACAACAATCGCATCTTCCCATTTATCGAACTTTTTGGCGTATTCGATGGCCTTGGCATCACCGCCGGCTTCGATCTCGTTCAGCATCCCCTGAACGGTCTCGCGCACGTCCTGCTCGCCGGTTGCGGCTGACTTGTCGGCTTTCTTCAGATAGGTGACGGACATGTACGTGACCTCTTGTGTGTGATTCATATATAAGACTCGCCACAGACACGAACTCTGCCGTCGGGTCAAGAGCCTTAGGGGTTCAAAATCGCCGCAGCCATCGCCCTGCCGCTTTCCCACGCGTCTTCGACCCGCGCGCCCAGACACCAGTCGCCCCCGATCAGCAGTGACCCGTCCTCGGACGCGACATGGGACCGGCCAAGCGCCGTTGTCGTCATCGCATACCGCCAGCGATGGGCCGAGGCATACACAATATCCGGCAGGCTTCCGCGCGCCTCCCGCAGCAGGTTCAGCATCAGTTCGGGCGCGGCTTCCTTCTCAATCTCCAGATGATCGCGGCTCCACTCCGGCGATGCGTGCACAACCCAGCTTTCCGGCGTTTCCACCCGTCCCGGCTTGGCCGAATTGCGCCCGATCCATGCCAGATCACCCTCGCGGGCGCGCCACATATCGGGCCAATCGGTCGGTTCGACGAACGCGGCCATCAGCGTCCAGCACGGCGCGATCTCAACCTCGGTCAGCGGGTCCATCATGCCCGAGAACATATTCCGCGCCTGCGTGACCGGCACGGTCGATACCACCCGGTCAAACAGCCCCTCGCCGATATGCCACTGCACCCTGTCGCGGACCGGCGCCACCAGCTCGTCAAACCAGACATCCAGCCCCTCGGCCAGCGGCCTGACCAGATCATTCATCGACGGCGCACCGGCAAACCATCCTTCCGGCGCGCCCTCGGGCTGCCAGGGCTGCGCGTTTTGCTCCAGATACCTGCGAAAGCTCTCGCCCCGCGCGGTGACGAATTGCGCGCCGTGGTCAAAGCGCAGCGCATCCGTCCGCCGCGTCGCCAAACGCCCGCCCAGCCCCCTGCTTTTTTCAAAAACGATGGGTTCAAGACCAGCATCCGCCAGCATTCGCGCGCAAGACAGGCCGGTCATACCGGCCCCGACAATCGCGATCCTCATTGGGGTGTCCCTTAAATTGCGGCGCTCAAGTCTGCGCCGACAGAGTCCGCCGAACGGCGTCCTGCCATCTTCTATACTTGGCCCCGCGAGTCGTTTCGTCCATCGCCGGGTTAAATTGCCGTTCCAACGCCCATGTTTTCGCAAAGCCCTCGCGGTCAGGATAGACCCCCGCCTTCATCCCCGCCAGCCAGGCAGCGCCAAGTGCTGTCGTTTCCAGCACCTTCGGGCGGTCCACCGGCGCACCCAGAATATCGCTGAGGAACTGCATCGTCCAATCCGACGCGGTCATGCCGCCGTCGACGCGCAGCACAGTCTCGCCGGTTGCGGCATAATCCTTATGCATCGCCTCCAGCAGATCGCGCGTCTGAAACCCGACACTCTCCAGCGCCGCCCGCGCCATCTCGGCCCGTCCCGTGCCGCGCGTCAGGCCGAAAATCGCCCCCCTGCATTCGCTGTCCCAATAGGGCGCGCCGAGGCCGGTAAAGGCCGGAACCAAAGTCACCTCCGCCCCGTCATCGGCCTCGCCCGCCAGATCCTGTGTCTCGGTCGCATCACCGATAATCTGCAACCCGTCGCGCAGCCATTGCACCACCGCGCCCGCAATAAAGATCGACCCCTCCAGCGCATAGGTCGGCTTTCCGTCCAACTGATAGGCAATCGTGGTCAGCAGACGGTTTTTCGACACCGAGGGCGAATCGCCCGTGTTCAGCAGCGCAAAACATCCGGTTCCGTAGGTCGCCTTCATCATCCCCGGTTCAAAGCATGCCTGCCCGACCGTCGCCGCCTGCTGGTCGCCCGCCACACCGAGAATCGGAACCGTGCCGCCGAACAAGTCCGTCTCGCCAAACAGTCCCGCGCTGTCGCGCACCTCGGGCATCATCGCGGCGGGAACATTCAGCAGGTTGAGCAGGTCTTCGTCCCAGCGCCCCTCGCGGATATTATACAGCATCGTGCGCGCCGCATTGGTCGCATCGGTGACATGGGATTT
>CALGNW010000312.1 GCA_937958345.1 uncultured Neomegalonema sp.
GGCGATCCCTTTCACGTTACCTCAATGTACACGCTGGTTTCTCATCTGGAGAAAGAATTCGGTGTTCATTACGCGATGGGCGGTGTTGCCGCGATTGCCGAGGCGATGGCGAAAACCGTTCGTAAACAAGGCGGTACGATACGACTGAATGAGGAAGTCGACGAGATACTTGTAAGCAACGGCAAAGCGACCGGGATTTCGCTCAAATCAGGACAGGAACTGGCGGCGCCGGTTGTTGTCTCCAACGCCGATGCAGGACACACTTACGATCATCTGATGCGGAACACGAAAAAGCGCCGCTGGACGCCGAGAAAGCTGGCGACGCGGCGGTGGTCGATGGGCCTGTTCATCTGGTATTTCGGGACCAAAGGCACACGCGAAAAATGGAGCGATGTGGGTCACCACACGATCCTGTCAGGTCCGCGTTACAAGGGTTTGGTCCGCGATATCTTTATGAAGGGCAAGCTGTGCGACGACATGAGTCTTTACGTGCATCGCCCGACCGTCACTGATCCCGGGTGTGCGCCGGAGGGCGACGATACGTTTTATGCGCTGTCTCCCGTGCCTCATCTCGGTTTTGATAACGGTGTGGACTGGAAGACCGAGGCCGAGCCTTACCGCCAGAAAGTGCAGGCGGTGCTTGAAGAGAAGATGCTGCCGGGTTTGAGTGAGCATATCTCCGCCAGTCACGTTATGACGCCGCTGGACTTTCAGGACCGGTATCTTAGCCCCTACGGATCGGGCTTTTCGATAGAGCCGCGCATCCTGCAAAGTGCATGGTTCAGGCCTCACAATGTCTCTGAAGAGGTCGAGGGTCTGTTCCTTGCCGGAGCCGGGACGCATCCGGGGGCGGGGCTTCCCGGTGTTGTATCATCGGCGGAAGTGCTGGCGAAATTGGTTCCCGATGCCGTGCCCGCATCAGCAAAGGTTTCGGTATGATTGATCCACATGATCTGGCGGAATGCCGCCGCGCGATCGAGCACGGCTCACGGTCGTTCTATGCCGCATCAAAGCTGTTGCCGCGCAAAGTCGCAGACCCTGCGATGGCGCTTTATGCGTTTTGCCGCCTGGCCGACGATGCCGTTGATTTAAGTCAGGAAAAGGCGGCGGCGGTGCTGTCCCTGCGGGATCGGATTGACCTTGCCTATAAAGGGACGCCGCGTGATGCCGCTGCGGACCGAGCTTTTACCGCGATGATCCACGATTTCGACATGCCGCGTGAATACCCCGAAGCCTTGCTTGAGGGCTTGGCGTGGGACGCGACTGATCGTCGGTATGCGAATATCTCCGAATTGCGTGATTACTCGGCGCGTGTTGCGTCGGCGGTCGGTGCGATGATGTGTGTTCTGATGGGCGTGCGGGATGCGGATGCGCTCTCACGGGCCTGCGATCTGGGCGTTGCAATGCAGTTGACAAATATCGCGCGTGATGTCGGCGAAGATGCGCACGAAAAGCGATTGTACCTGCCGCTCGATTGGATGGCGGAATTGGGCGTTGATCCCGAGGCATTTTTGGCCGACCCGCAGGCAACACCAGAAATTCGAGAGATCACGCGGCGTTTGCTCGTCGAAGCGACGAAACTGTATGAGCGGTCTGAGGCGGGAATTTCGCGCCTTCCTCTGTCTTCGCGGCCCGGTATTTATGGTGCGCGGTTTATCTATTCTGGGATCGGCAGGAAGATTGCCCACGCGCAATTCAACTCGATCAACACGCGGGCGCGTACGTCGGGGCGCGAGAAAGTCGGGCTGCTTGGCTTGTCGGTCCTGCGAACACTCGGCAGTGCCGTCTTGCCGCAATCAGCGATCCTTCATGCACGGCCCTTGCCTGAGGTCGCGTTTTTGGTTGAAGCCGGCGCGTCAAAGCAGGGCGTTGCATCAAGCGGTTGGGGTGAGGGGCGCGGCGGGGCCGTGGTCGGGATTCTTGCGCAGCTTGAACAGCGTGACCGTGCGCGGAACGCTGCGATTTAGTCTCTGAAGGTCCAGTTTTTTCGCCGGGGAACGCGCACTGCGAGCATCGGTTTAATCAGAGGCGAGGCAAAGCGATTGAGGTCGAGTGCCTCGTGCACGCCCGTCGATTTTTCACCATGGATTGTCGTTTCGACAACCGAGCGCGAATAGAACGGCGCATCGAGCATCGCTTTTACCTGACGGGGGTTGCTGCCCTCATCGCTGCGCGTTTCGCGGCGGACGGCCCAGAGCGTGCGGGAAACTCGTTGCTTGGGTGGGGCCGGCATTTCCTGCACATCACCGTTCTCGTCGAACTTGAGCGCAACGGCCAGCGATGATCCGTCGCGACGCTCGGCATCGTAAAAGGCGGCGGCTCCGCCTTTCACCGGCATCCGTGACCACGTCCAATACGAGAAATCATCCTCCAGAGCTGCCGTGCCGAAGTTTGCGTCGAAATATCCGTGGCCGGACCACACCCAACCCTTGCGGTTCAGATTAACGCCTATGCGAGCGGTCGGTGCGAAGGGGCGCCAAATATGTGAGCCGTCGTCTTTCAGCGGAACTTCGATGTTTGTAACGCCGCTGGGTTTGAGCCGGATTTGGCCTTGCAGTTTGCCCGGGTGCGGTGTGGTCATCTCATCGACATCAATCACAAGTTCACTGCCGTTCCACGACATGCTGCTGGGGCCGATGTCAATTCTGTCTTCGGACAGACGCAAGGCGGACTGGCCGCGGTCTGTCATCGTCCAGCGACCGCCGCGCCCGTATGTAACGACATTGAGGCAGCAATGATTTTCGGGACGTTTACGTCCGGACCACCGATACCACGGCGAGAAGACCGAGCCTATGAACCCGATGATTGAGATCGCCCGTTCGCCATCATCCGAGATCCCGTCGACGTACCACCAAGCGTAGCCGTTCGGCGGAACCGCGATGTCGAAGCAAGGTCCGTCAAGATCGCCGCGGCCGCGTGCTGTCCTGAAAGGCTGGCCATCGGAAGCCCTGCCCCCGGATGGACTCCGCCGCCCGCCAGATACAGTCCCTTCACCCGGCTTCGCGCCGTGGGGCGGTGAAACGTCGCGTTCATCCCGTGCGGGCTGCGCCCGTATAGCGAACCGTCCGAGGCCGGAAACCGTGCCGCGAAGTCCGTCGGCGTGATTAGAGAAAGTCGTTGCGGAACGACGTCGAAGCTGAGGTTCATCGCCTCCAAAGTCCTGAAAGTCCGCGTGCGACATTGTTCAAATTCCTTCGGGTCTTCCTGTGATTTACCGCGAACGGGTGCGCCGTTCATTATGATCTCAAAGCGTTCCGTATCGGGCGGCATGGTTCCTTCGCCCCGGTCCTGTGCGCAGACATAAAGTGTCGGATCGGATGGCACGTCGCCCCGGGCCACAGCGTCAAATTCATCTTGCTGGTGGCGGCCAAAAAAGACGTTGTGGTGACGCAAATCAGCACCGGAGGGTTTGGCGGCGAAGGCCCAAACATATGCCGACAGCGAGCGCGGATTGGTGGCCTTGCGACGGACTGCCCGGCGGGCGGTGTCGCCCAAAAGGCCGCGCGAAAGTGCAGCGGGGTCGCCGTTGAATACAACACTGTCGGCATCAATGCGCTCGCCGTCGCCGAGAGTCACGCCGGCGACACGGCCCTTTTCGATTTCAATGCGTTCGACCAAGCTGCCGTAACGAAATGTTGCTCCGCGCTCTGTTGCGACCTTTTCCAGTGCCTTGGCCAGTCCGAGCATGCCGCCCTTTACGCGCCAGACACCGCGCGCTTCGACATCCCAGATCAGCGATAGCAAGGCAGGTGAGTTGAAGGGCGAGCCGCCGACATAGGTTGCGTAGCGCCCGAACAACTGGCGCAGGCGCGGGTCGCTAAAGCTGCGCGAGAGAGAACTCGCCAGACTGCTGAGCGGTGCGATTGCAGGAATGAGCTGCCGCGCATCCTGCATCACCGTCCGGCCCAGTGTCGCGACGCTGGGCTTTGCGGCCTGCATCACCGGCCCGTTAAATGCTTCGAACAACCGCCGTGTCTTATCTGAAAAGGCGACAAATTCATCGCGGGCGCGCCTGCCCGCAAAATCGGCAACGGCGTTTGCGCTTTCGGCATGATCAGCAAAAAGGTCGAGGGTCGATCCATCCTGCCACCAGTGACGCGCGATAACGGTTTCCGGCGTTAGGGTGACATGTTCAGACAGCCGCGCCCCCGCCCGCTCCATCAATGCCTCGAACACCGGACGCATGGTCAGGACCGTTGGTCCGGCATCGACGGGACCGGCCTCGCTGGGGAATTGGCGGAGTTTTCCGCCCGGAGCATAAGCCTGTTCAAGCACTGTGACGCTGATTCCCTGAGCGGCGAGATCAACGGCTGCGGAAAGGCCGCCGATTCCGGCACCGATGATCACAACTTTCTTGGTGTTTGAGCGGGGCATGCGCCGCTTTCTCCCTCTGAGCCTGACATGACTATTGACTTCACCGTGCAATGTGTCCAGTTTTTCTGACAGATTATTGTGTCACAATAGTCGGACATATTGACGCGAGGAGCGATCATGGCGGCTCAGGATAGAATTGAAACCGCATTGGCGGCTGCCCTTGATCGCGCTACGAAAAAGCCGTCGCCCCCGAAATTATCCGCTGCATTGCGGCATGCTGTGCTGGATGGCGGAGCCCGTGTCAGGCCTCAGCTCTGCCTCGCAGTGGCGCATGCTTGCGGGGATCGTGACGAGTCAAAACTGGTATCCGCAACGGCGGCGGCGATCGAATTGATCCATTGTGCCAGCCTCGTTCACGACGATTTGCCATGCTTTGATGATGCTGATTTGCGGCGCGGAAAACCATCGGTTCATGCCGCTTACGGCGAGCCGCTTGCCGTCCTCGCGGGGGACGCTCTGATTGTTGCCGCTTTCGAGACTTTGGCGCTTTGTTCGGCAGGCAATCCGATCCGCGCGAACAGCCTGATTGTCGATTTGGCGACGGCCACCGGATCACCCAACGGCATTTGCGCCGGGCAGGGCTGGGAAAGCGAATCCGAGATTAATCTTTCCGCCTATCACCGCGCGAAAACGGGTGCTTTATTTGTTGCAGCAACGCGGATGGGTGCGCGGGCGATGGGCGAAGATCCCGCACCGTGGGAAACACTTGGGGCAAAGATCGGCGAGGCGTTTCAGGTTGCCGACGATCTTCGCGATGCCTTGCTCGATACCGAAGAACTCGGCAAGCCTGCGGGCCAGGATGCCGTCCATGACCGTCCGAACGCCGTGGCACATCTGGGTGTTGAGGGTGCGGTTAAAAAGCTCGATTCAATCCTTGAAGGCGCGGTGGAATCAATCCCGGCGTGCGAAGGCGAGGCAACGCTGCAAGCGATTGTCCGTCATCAGGCCGAGCGTCTCGTGCCCGTCGGTGTTGCGCGTTACGTGGCATGACCGATGCGCCGTTTATCAGCGGACCTTCTTGGTTGGCGCGGGCTGCTGATCGGCTGTTTCTGACCTATAGGTCGTGGCGGAATACAAAAATCGCGAACCCGAAGTTTCAGGAATGGGCCAGCCGTTTTCCGCTGACACGCCGTGTTTCCCGGCGTTCGGCAGAAGAGGTTTATGACCTGGTTTCCGGTTTTGTGTATTCGCAAACCCTGCTTGCCTGTGTCGAGTTTGATTTGTTGAATACCGCACAGCGCGAGGCGATTGATCCTGTGTCATTGGCCCATGCCAAGGGTCTCGATGCGGACAAGTTGACAATGCTGTGTCAGGCGGCTGCCTCGCTGGAACTGCTGATCCGGCAGCGCGACGGCCACTATGGGCTGGGCAGGTTGGGTGCGGCGGTGACCGGCGTTCCGGGCCTTGATTTGATGATCCGCCACCATCGCATGTTCTATCGCGATCTGGCTGACCCCGGAGCGTTGATGCGGGGTGATGTAGATACCGAGTTATCCCGATACTGGCCCTATGTCGGCGGGAATAAAACCCACGACCTCGCGCCGGACGTGGCAAAAACGTACTCCGAGTTGATGGCGACGTCGCAACAGCTTGTTGCAGTCCAGACCCTTCGTGCTGTCTCGCTGCGCGGTATATCCCACTTGGTTGATATTGGTGGTGGCACGGGTGCGTTTCTGACGGCGGTTGCTGCACAGTATGACGCCCTGCAACTGACTGTATTTGACCTGCCCTCGGTGGCTGAGGAAGCAAAGCGTAGTTTGCGTGCGGCGGGTTTAGAGGGCCGGATTGGCGTCGCGGGAGGAAGTTTTCTTGATGACCCTCTGCCTGCCGGAGCGGATGCCGCCAGTTTGATACGGGTTTTGTACGACCACGATGATTCGACCGTCCGGCCATTGCTGAAAGCCGTGTACGATTCTCTGCCGGTTGGAGGGACGTTGCTGATCTCTGAACCGATGTCCGGCGGCACGAGGCCGACAAAGGCGGGCGACGCCTATTTCAGTTTTTATACGATGGCGATGACGACGGGGCGGCCCCGGTCTGCCGCACGGCACACTGAATTGCTGGCTGAAGCGGGCTTTTCAAGCATCCGTACCCACGCCACGGATACGGCCTTTGTGACCAATGTGCTTACGGCACGAAAAGAATCTTAATGCCCGCGGGAGAAATGTGTAACGAAAGTTTGACAACTTTGATTGTCTAGCTGAAAGTACAGCTCATGCAGGCAGTCCGAGTCACGAGACGCGCCGCCGATAAACGGGGAGATCAAAATGCACGCGAACGCTGTCGTCCTCGAGGGAGCGAAACGTCTGAGCGTTCAAAGCGTTGAATTGAACGATCCGACTTCCGATGATCTGGTCATTGATATTCGCCATTCCGGAATTTCCGCCGGAACCGAAAAGCTGTTCTGGACGGGGGAAATGCCGCCTTTCCCCGGTATGGGTTATCCTCTGATCCCGGGCTATGAAGCGTCAGGCGAGGTTGTCGAAGCCCCGGCGGGCAGCTCGGTAAAAGTTGGCGAAACCGTTTTTGTGCCCGGTGCGACCTGCGCAAAAGAAGTGAAAAGCCTGTTTGGCGGTGCATCAAGTCGCATCGTTTGTCCGGCGGATCGCGCAATTCCTCTTGATGCGGCTCTTGGCCCTCAGGCTGCGCTTGTCGCCTTGGCGGCAACCGCGCGACATGCCATTGCAGGCGTCAATACAACCCTGCCTGATCTGATTGTCGGCCATGGTGTTCTGGGCCGTTTGCTGGCCCGGCTGGTTGTCGTCGCAGGTGGCAGGGCTCCGACGGTCTGGGAGAAGGCTCCCGAGCGGAGCGCCGGCGCGGTCGGATATGATGTTATCGACCCTGAAGCTGACGAGCGGCGCGACTATCGCTGTATTTACGATTGCAGCGGCGATGCGACCTTGCTCAACACGCTGATTGGCCGTTTACAAAAAGGCGGCGAAATTGTCCTCGCCGGTTTTTATGCCGAGCCTCTGAGTTTTGCTTTTCCGCCTGCGTTTATGAAGGAGGCGCGCTTTCGCGTCGCTGCCGAATGGAACAAGGCGGATATGATGGCGACACGCGAGCTGATCGACAATGGCGCGCTGTCACTGGACGGACTGATTACGCATACCTCGCACGCTGACGCCGCATCGGATGCCTACGCGACGGCATTTTCTGATCCGGGCTGTCTGAAAATGATCCTCGATTGGAGGGCTTCCGCATGA
>CALGNW010000313.1 GCA_937958345.1 uncultured Neomegalonema sp.
GCCGGTATCGCGCGCCGTCCCACCGGCATTACCGGCAGAGCCGGTTTTGACCGCATCCGACGTATCAGCCGCGAACGAAGAGCGTGTATCACCGCCCGAAGCCGAACCCGCCGGGCTGCCGCTTGGCGAAGACGACGGGATTTGAGGCTGTGCCCCGCCGGAGGCAGACGCCGCCGCCGAACCTGATCCGGTTTGACCGCCCGCGTATCCGCGACCGTCAGCCGAGCTGCCGGTATCGCGCGCCGTCCCACCGGCATTACCGGCAGAGCCGGTTTTGACCGCATCCGACGTATCAGCCGCGAACGAAGCGCGTGTATCACCGCCCGAAGCCGAACCCGCCGGGCTGCCGCTCGACGAAGACGACGGGGTTTGAGGCTGTGCCCCGCCGGAGGCAGACGCTGCCGCCGAACCTGATCCGGTTTGACCCGCTACAGTTCCGCGCCCCCCGGTTGAGCCGGAACCAGCGCCTGTATCAACCGCCGCACCCGAAACGGTATGGCGCGCCGCTGCGCCGCCCGTTGTCAGCGGCTTGCTCTCATTTGTTGCTGCCGAAACGGAAGCGGTAGTCCCAGACGCGCCGCCGCTCTGACCCGCGTTTTTCGAAACATCCGCAGCACTCTTGGCCGTGCCGCTGGCCGCACCATCAGCGCCGGCAGTGCCGGCAAAATTCGAACGCGTCGTGTCGGTTGTGCCGGAAAGCGTGTCACCGTCCGTGCCGCGCGCGGCTTTGCCGGGTTCAACGATATCACCCGGATCTTCGGACTTATTCGCCTCCATCCGCTCTGAAATGCTGGAGCGCGCATCGCTTGCGACTGTCGAAACTTTCTCTCCGGCTGTCCGCGCGGCTGCCGTTCCGGCCTCCACGGCTTTTCCGCCCGCTGCGCGCACAGCCGCAGCACCGGCAGCAACCGTTCCCAGCGCGCCTGCAGCGATACCGCCAAGGCCCTTGCCTTCACCATCGCCGCTGTCGTCCGATTTGGTCGAATCAATGCGGTCTGAAATGCTCGAGCGCGCGTCACTTGCGACGCCCGAAACCTTCTCGCCGGCTGTCCGCGCAGCTGCCGTTCCGGCCTCCACGGCCTTTCCGCCCGCTGCGCGCACGGCTGCGGCTCCGGCAGCGACCGTTCCCAGCGCACCGGCGGCAATACCGCCAACACCAACGCCGTGGCCTTCGCCGCCCGAAACCTCACCGGAAACACCCGAACCGCTGCGGGTCAGCGTGGACTGTCCGCCAGCCGTTCCGACCGAACCGCCGGTCAGGCTGGTACGGCCTTGCTCGCCGCCATCCGCCTCGTAAGAAGCGATCATTTCGCAGCAACGCCCCCCGAGCCAATAGCATCTGGCAAGCCAGCCGAGGATCACACCGCCCAGCACCGTCAAAAGGGTAAGCAGCAACATCGCAAAAGTAATCATGGCGTTCAGTCTCCGTTTTTACGACCGCCGACCTCGCCCCGATCGATCAACTCTAAATCATCGCTGAAACCATGTTGCCGGGCACGCGCCAGCCAGCCGATAATCGCTCCACCGAGCGTCACAGCGGCGACAAACACAATCATCAGAAATGTTGTCATCTCAGTCTCCGTTTTTTGCCCCCGACATCGCATAGCGAATGCCTCAGCACCCGTCCCTGAGTGCATGGGGCAAAATACGCAGGGTCGACGCCGCGCTGCAAGCGCCCTGAAGCGCGACATGCTGCAAAAGAGCGCTCTGCGTTGAAATTTGGGGATGCCGTATGGGTATCTGGGTAACTGCCGCGGCGGCTCGGGCAGGAAAATGCCGACCGGTGCGGACAACAATCAAAAAAGAATAAATTTGTATTTCAAATAACTTACGGCCCGCACCGCATGTAACACATTGGGACAGGACAGCGTGTCGGCGCTGTTCACTGTGCCGCCCGGCCCGCTGCGGTGCTCTGTTTCTTTATCCTGCAAAATAAATCGCCGGATTTAACGCAAACAGACACATCCGCCGTCATCGTGCAACCAAGAGCGGTTAATTCGGGCGCGCGGCAATGCATGCCCGAAAAATATACGACCGGATAAATACCGGCATATCGGCGCGCGACTCGAAAATATTCCGCCCGCCACTTTCCTTATGCCCCCGGCGCATTCACGCGGATCGTTGTGTTCTTCGGATCATAGGGACTGTCCTCGACAACTTCACAATCCCACAATTCGGTAAACATGCGCAGCTTCAGCTTCGTGCCGACCGCCTCGTGCTCCGGCCCGACATACGCGAGCCCGATCTGCTTTCCGAAATGTACCGAATATCCGCCCGACGTCAGACGCCCGACCCGCGTTTTCTCGTCAGGCAGATACAAAGCTTCACGCCCCCACGGGTCGGCATCCGCCGGACCTTCGATCAGGACCGTGACGCATTTGGCACGAATGCCCGTCGCCAGCATGGCGTCCTTGCCTTTGAAGTCCTTGGACAGATCAACAAACCGATCCAGTCCGGCCTCCAGCGGCGTCGCGTCGCGGCCCAGATCCGTTCCGAACGCGCGATAGGATTTTTCCTGACGCAGCCAGTTTTGCGCCCGCGCACCGCACAGCCTCAGGCCCAGCGGTTCTCCCGCCGCCATGATCCGGTCGTACAGATAATTCTGCATCTCGATCGGATGGTGCAATTCCCAGCCAAGCTCCCCGGTATAGGCGACGCGGATCGCGTGGGTTTTGCACATCCCAAGATCAATCGACTTCGCCGACAACCACGGGAAAGCCTTGTTGGTAAACTCGGCCTTCGGGTTTTCGGCGTAGACAATCGCCTCCATCAAGGCGCGCGATTTCGGACCCGCAATTGCAAAAACACCCCATTGGGTCGAGACATCCTGCACGGTGATCCAGCCGAATTCATCGCGTTTTTCCGCGGCCATCTTGCGCAGATAATCGCTGTCATATTCCTGCGCGGCCCCTGCCGAGACCAGATAGTATTCGTCCTCGCTCAGCCGCACGATGGTGAACTCGGTCCGCACGGTTCCGGCCACGGTCAGAGCATAGGTCAGGTTGATCCGCCCGATCTTCGGCAGCTTGTTGCAGGTCAGCCAGTCCAGAAATTGAGTCGCGCCGGGACCGGAAACATGGTGCTTGGTAAAGGCCGTTGCATCAAACAGGCCGACGCCTGCCCGAACCGCCTCGGCCTCGGCCCGTGCATAGCCCCACCATTCGCCGCGCCGGAAGCTACGCCCGTTCAGGTCGAAATTTTCCGGCACGCCGGGTTCGGCAAAATAGTTCGGGCGCTCCCACCCGTTGACCTGCCCGAACTGCGCCCCCTCGGCGCGCATCCGCTCATAGCACGGCGCAGTGCGCAGGGGCCGCGCTTCGGGGCGCTCCTCGTCGGGGTGGTGCAGAATGTAGACGTGCTCGTAGCTTTCTTCGTTTTTCTTGACCGCATAGTTGCGGGTTACCCACCGGCCGAAACGGCGCGGGTCCAGCGACCACATATCAATCTCGGCTTCGCCCTGCGTAATCAGTTGCGCGAGGTAATAGCCCGCCCCGCCCGCCGCCGTGATCCCGAACGAAAAGCCCTCGGCAAACCAGAAGTTATCGACATTCGGTGCAGGCCCGATCAGCGGGTTGCCGTCAGGCGTATAACAGATCGGCCCGTTAAAATCGTCTTTCAGCCCGCATTCCTCGGATGACGGAATCCGGTGGTTAAAGCTGATATATTCTTCCTCGATCCGCTCCAGATCCAGTTGCAGCAGGTCGGCGCGAAAATTCTCCGGCACGCCCCAGGTTGCCCAGGCGGGCGCATTGCGCTCATAAGGCCCCAGAATCCAGCCGCCGCGTTCCTCGCGTACATACCATTTGGCATCCGCATCGCGCAGAACCGGATGCTCGCCGTTTTCCTTGCGCCATTCGACCAGTGCCGGATCAGGCTCGGTGACGATATACTGATGCTCGACCGGGATCGCCGGGATATAGGTGTTGACCATCGCCGCCGTGCGCTGGGCGTGGTTGCCGGTTGCTGTGATCACATGCTCGCAGCGGATTTCGAACGTCTCTTCCGTCCCGATCAGCGAGTTTCCGCGCTCGGCCATAATCCGGCCCATCACAACCCATTCGCCGCCCTCTTTGCGATAGCCGTCGACCTGCGCGCGGCGCACGATTTCGACGCCGTTCATCCGCGCGCCCTTGGCCATCGCCTGACTGACATCGGCAGGGTTAATATAGCCGTCGGTCGGGTGATAGATTGCGCCCTTCAGGTCGTCGGTGCGCACCAGAGGCCAGCGCGCCTTGATCTGCTCGGGCGTCATCCATTCATAGGGGACATCGCAGGTTTCGGCGGTCGCGGCATACAGCATATATTCGTCCATCCGCTCGCGCGTCTGGGCCATACGCAGGTTGCCGACGACCGAGAAACCGGCATTCAATCCGGTCTCGGCTTCCAGTTCTTTATACAGTTTGATCGAGTAATCGTGAATATGCGTCGTCGCATAGCTCATGTTGAAATACGGCAGCAGACCCGCCGCGTGCCACGTCGAACCGGCGGTCAGCTCGTCGCGTTCCAACAGCACTGTATCCGACCAACCGGCCTTGGCCAGATGATACGCAATCGAACAGCCCACTGCGCCGCCGCCAACTACCACCGCCCGTGCATGAGTCTTCATGGCCACATCCTCGATAAACCTGACGGGACAATGCTTAAATCTGGCCTCTCGCGAAAGATTTTCAGCGACCGGGTGCGGGCAGTTTGCGACGCGTGCCGGTCTTTCGCCCGTCTGACAGCCCCCGAATGCCCGCTGCACCGATGATGGCCGCCCCGAACAGGGTCCGGTCTCACAAACCCTCGATCAAGGCGCGGATAGCCCAGATTGATCCATCAATCAAAGCCGCGTTTGTCAATCGCTGACCTCGGCGCTCCACCCAATCTCGCGCAAAATCTCGTCGGTATGCTCGCCCAGACGCGGCGCGCCCCGCGTCAAATCAAGCGCGGACTCCGAAAACCGCATCGGAGAGCGCACATAGGCTTTTGTCCCGTCCCGCGCCCCGGTATGCGGCAGATCCACCACCATGCCGCGATGCTGTATCTGCGGGTCTTCAAAGGCCTGCGCCACCGTGTTGATCGGTCCGGCAGGCACGCCGACCTCTTCCAGCGTCGCCAGCAGCACATCGCGCTCCAATCCCCCGCACAGCGCCGCCAGCGCCTCGGTCAGCGCATCGCGGTTCGCCACACGGGTTGCATTGGTCAGATAGCGCGGATCATCGGCCATCTC
>CALGNW010000314.1 GCA_937958345.1 uncultured Neomegalonema sp.
CGGAACAGCGTCGTCTTACCCGCCCCGTTCGGGCCGATCACGCCGACAATGCCGCCGGGGGGCAGGCTGAACGACAGGCCGTCGACCAACAGCTTATCGCCATAAGCCTTCTTGATGTTGTCGACCTCGATGACTTTGTCCCCGAGGCGCGGGCCGTTGGGAATGACGATCTGCGCCTTGCCAACGCGCTCGCGCTCGGACTGTGCCGCCATTTCATTATAGCTGTTGAGACGGGCCTTGGATTTGGCTTGGCGCGCTTTGGGAGACGAGCGCACCCATTCCAGCTCGCGGTCCATCGTGCGGCGTTTGGATTTGTCCTCGCGGTCTTCCTGCTCCAGCCGTTTGGCCTTTTGCTCCATCCACGACGAATAGTTCCCCTCCCAGGGGATGCCCTTGCCGCGATCCAGCTCCAGTATCCATGACGTGATGTTGTCGAGGAAATAGCGGTCGTGGGTAATCAGCAGCACAGCGCCCGCATATTCCTGCAGGTGCTTTTGCAGCCAGGCAATCGTCTCGGCATCAAGGTGGTTGGTCGGTTCGTCCAGCAACAGCATTTCGGGCTGTTCAAGCAACAGCTTACACATCGCAACACGGCGCTTTTCACCGCCCGACAGAGTTTTGACGTCGGCATCATCGGGCGGACAGCGCAGCGCCTCCATCGCGACGTCAATCTGACTGTCGAGGTCCCACAGGTTCTGCGCATCGATCTGATCCTGCAGCGCGGTCATTTCTTCCATCAGCTCGTCCGAGTATTCTTCGGCGACCTTCATGGCGACCTCGTTGAACCGGTCCACGAGACCTTTCTTTTCGGCCACGCCCTCCATAACGTTATCGCGGACGGATTTACTCTCATCGAGGTGCGGTTCCTGCGGCAGATACCCGACGCGCACGCCCTTATCGGCCCATGCCTCGCCGGTAAAATCCTTGTCCAGCCCCGCCATAATCTTCAGCAGAGTCGATTTACCCGCACCGTTGTTACCGATGACGCCGATCTTCGCGCCGGGGTAGAAAAACAAACGGATGTTCTGAAAGACGGGCTTTCCGCCGGGATAGGTTTTGGACACGCCATCCATGTAATAGACAAACTTCTCGGCCATGCCGCACGTCCCCTTAAAAGTCTGGAATTTCAGCGGGGTTCTAGCGAGCGGTGGCGGGAAAGGCAAACTGTTGCGGTGTTGCCGACAATCTGCGCGCCGCAACCCTGATATATTTCAATATGTGACTTCCGCGTTACAAAGATCGCGTCTTCACGGTCACATATAAAAAATTTCTGCCGCGCGGTGAACGAAAGTGGATTCGTCGGCGTTGCATACTCGGCTTTACAGTGAACAGGTTCACGTTAGTGATGAACGGAGGCGATCATGACTCATAGATTTCTGGCAACCGCAACGGTTGTACTGCTCGGGTGCGGCGGCGCTTATGCACAGGCCGTTACCGCACCTGCCGCATCAGCTACACCTGCACCGACTTCCAAGACGGTCGCGACAGACGCACAAGGCAAAGCACTCATCGGCGCGTCGATCGGATTTAATCCGGCAGCGGCGGGCGGAACCGGCGGCGATGCCGAAACGGTCTTCGTTCTTGAAACCGGAAACATGAAGCCTGCGGGAGAGTGGACGGCAGCGGATCGCAAGGCTTGCTCGGATTCCGGCGGTATCGAACTACCGGTTTCGGCAGGACGTCTGGCCTGCTTCCGTCTTTGATACCCGAAAGTTGATTAAAAACGTTTCGATTCAACCATATAGGGTGTTTTGATTCGTACCGCAACCGGCCTTGAGCGTTGCTTTTCGCGCTCAAGGGAAGAACAAAGTCGTGCCGCAAAGTGCGACATTCTGACGCAGGCCGTGCCTTATTATGCGCCTTAATCGTTAGATTTCAACGCGATGAAACTCGCGTTAAGCTCTGAGAAACCATAGTTTTTCAGAGCTCCCTTAAACTTGCCTCAATTCAGGACGTACACTGTAGGTGCGTTGCTTGTGTTTGCGTTACCGGGATGGCTCCTCTAGGCCGACCGCGTCGCGTCGGGAGCCGCGCCAACAGATATAGAGGCAGGAGAACACCGTGAGAAACCTAACCAAAGCGGCAACGGCCGCGCTTGGACTATCAGTCTTTGCCATTCCCGCATTTGCAAACGATCTTGGCGTTGTATCGCCCGGCGCTGTGGGTTCGACGATTGTCGGGTCGTCCGACGTCGTACTGCACATCCCCCAGACGGGTGATCGTGCGCAGACGGTTGCAGCCATTGATGTAACAAACGTTCAGCTTGTAGATGCGCAGCCCGGAACCGGCCAGCTGGTCGACATGACCGGCGCTGACGGCTCGCTCCGCTCCTGCTATGCGAATGGCGGCATTGCCAAGCAGGGTCAGGACCTTTCCTACCGTTGCGAATTTGACACCGCATCCGGCCAGGGTCCCCTCGGACAGCAACAGCAGCAGTCGGCCTATGTGCGCCCGATCAACGACAATACCGGTTATGACGGTGTCAGCAGTGTTGAAGATCCTGCCCTGATCGACTGCATGGCGCGCGGCGGTTCGCTGATCCAGCTTTCGAACAACGGACAATTCGCCTGCGCGATGTAATTTCGGCGCTTTGAGTTGACGATGATGATATTACGGCCTTCCGGAATACTGGAGGGCCGTTTTTTATGACCAATCGCCGCCCTTCCGCCACAGCCGGAATGACCGTCGGTTTACTTGGCGGATCTTTTGACCCGCCTCACGCCGGGCACGTGCATATTTCGGAGGTCGCGCTGCGCCGCCTCGGCCTTGATCGGGTGTGGTGGCTTGTTTCCCCCGGAAACCCGCTGAAAAAACGCGGGCCTGCAAAAATCGGACGACGGCTGGCGGCCTGCGAGGCATTGCTCGACAATCGCGCCTCGATTCATCCGACGGACATCGAAACACGCTTAGGCACTCGTTATACCGCAGATACATTGCGCGCCTTGCAGCGTTTTTACCCCGGTGTAAGATTTGTTTGGCTTATGGGGGCTGACAATCTGGTCGAGTTTCACCGGTGGAATCAATGGATCGACATCTTCAGCATGGTTCCGATTGCGGTCTTTGCCCGCCCGGGACATCAGGTAAAAGCGGGGCTTTCAATCGCCGCCGCACGCTTTGCATCCTCGCGTCTGGATGCACGCAGAGCCGCCGCCCTGCCCTATCGCGACGCGCCATGCTGGACACTCATTTCGCATCCAATGCGCGCACATTCGTCTACGGCGATCCGCGCACGGGGGGAATGGTAGGCCCATGACCACACGCAGAGATCTTCTGACCGGCCTTGGTGCTGTTGCGCTGACAGGCGGACACGCGCAGGCTCAATCTCTTGCCGGTCTGGCGCGGGGGACAAACGCAATTATCGCGGAAACCGCCCCCGTCGGACGCTTCGGGTATGTGCTTATCGACTATCAGAGCGGAAAAATCATCGAAGAGATGAACGCTGACAGTTTGTTCATCCCCGCGTCGCTGTCGAAAATTCCAACCAGCTTCACGGCGATGCGCGTCCACGGCCCGCGTGCGGATTTTGTAACAACGATAAGGGTTTCCGGCCCCATCGACGACGGCGTCCTCGATGGAGATTTAAGCCTGATCGGCGGCGGCGACCCAAGCCTTGATACCCACGGACTGGTGGAATTGGCGCAACAGCTTCAGGCCGCTGGCATCACAAAGGTCTCGGGACGCTTCAGATACGATACCGCCGCCCTGCCCAGTTCGCGCTGGCTTGATAAACGGCAACCCTGGCAAGCGCCCTATAACCCCAGCATGGGCGGCCTCAACCTGAACTATAACCGGGTACAGTTCAGATGGGCGCGTGAAGGAGCATATTTGCGGGTGCGCGGGGCGTCGGTTTCCGACGGCAAAGTCATGCCCGCGCCCAGCATCCAGTTCCGCGTGACGCGCGAGGGCGACGAGATGCGCCACGATATAGCAAATGGCGTCGAGACGTGGACCTTGCGGGAATCTCTGCTGACTGACGACGGCAACCGCTGGCTGCCGGTCCGCGCACCCGGCGCTTACACGGCGGGCGTCTTTCAGCAAGTCTGCGCTGAATTCGGCATCGACGTGCCCGCTCCGCAAGCGTCGACGGTCACACTTCGAGGCCGCAAAGTCGCCGAATACCGCAGCAAATCGGTCTACGAGATGCTGCGCGGGATGATGCAGTACTCCAACAACCTGACCGCCGAGGCCCTTGGCGCATCCGCCGGATCGAAGGACGGCGGCAAACCCGACAGCATCATCCGCGCGGCGGGCCTGACAGCGCGCCGGACCGCTGAAGATGTTGGCGGTATTGGCGGCGAGGGATGGAACGGCTTTTCGCTGGAAAATCATTCGGGCCTGTCAATCCGCTCGCGCGCAACCCCGCGACAACTCGCCCATATCCTGCGCGACGGAAAGCGGCGCTGGGGCGATCCTTATGTCGCGCTGTTCAACAGCAAGACGATGAATGCAAAGCGCCTCGGCCTGCCGCCGGGTATCGTGGCACCGGACCATTCAATCTACGGTAAAACCGGATCGATGCATTTTGTTCGTGGTTTGGCTGGCTTTCTGACGGTAAAAGACCGCCCGATGGTCTATGCGTTTATCGCCAACGAGGATACCAGCCGCCGGATACTCGACGCGCAGTTTACCCCCTACGGCGATCCCGCACCCAGCGCAGCGGCGAATTGGTCCCGCCGCACAAAAGTTTTCGAGCGTTCTATGCTCAGAGATTGGGTTCTGCGATATTCGTCATAAAGGCAATCAGCCGGCGCACCGTTGCGCCGCAGCGATGCCCTCAAGCGACGGTTCAAACGCTGTCGGCTCGGCAACGATCTCTCCGCCCTCACTCCGCACGGCCATCAAAGTCGTTCGGGCGGCATCCGGCGTCAGCAGCTCAACACGTCCCGCGCACTCGCGTACACCGCTGGTGATAAAGTCCTCACCGATGCTGTGGTTCGAAAATCCCGCTCTCGGCGTGACAATCGGCACAAGCTGATCACCCTTTAGCGTCACGATCTTGAGGATCTTCCCCAGATGCGGCGTCTCGACATAGGCAATGTCGTTCAGACCGTCGCCGTC
>CALGNW010000315.1 GCA_937958345.1 uncultured Neomegalonema sp.
TCTGCGCGCGTTGTTGCCGATTTTCGGGTTGGACGCCAATCCTGTGGGGATGGCAACGGAGGCGATGACAGGCGTTTTGTCGGTCGGCGGCATTTCGAATGCTGAACGGGAGCTGGTCGAGTCGGCGGAGCTTGAACTTACGCGCGTGGTCGAGGACGGCGGATCGGTGACATTGCGGTCGGGACGCGGCGCGTCGGCCAGTTTCGCGCATTTGGTTGATACGAAGGGGCCGGGGGATTTGGTTGCCTTGCTGCGTCCTGTCTTTTCCTCGGCACTTGTTGACGCCGATAATCTCGTTCCGTCCGACATGCTTAAGGCCGCGATGACCGCGCCGGATGCCATGAGCGCAGTCGATAGACTGCGCATTGCCTCGGCGCTGTCCACCGGAAACGGCGTGCCGCGATCACGTGCGGTCGCCGCTAGTTTGCTAAGACCGATGGCCGAAAACGGCAATGCCGAGGCTGCGTTGCAGTATGCGGAGCTGTTGCATGCCGAGGGCGAGGACTTGGGCGCGGCTTATCGCTACGCGCTTTCGGCGGGTATGTCAGGAGCGAAAGGCGCGCGTGATGTGCTCGACCGGATCGAAGGCACGCTGTCTTTGCCGATGATCCTAGAGTTGCAAGAGGCAGCGGCAGGCGCGTTGACCACCCCGGATGCGGATATTGCTGTGTTGCGGAATTCGGCGCGTCGATATGCTAACGGTCAGGGTGTCTCTCGGCACTACGGTCACGCGATCCTGCTTGCCTCGCTGGCAGCCGCAGGAGGAGATCATAGTGCGCGTTTACTGGCCGAGCGGCTGGTTGCGCGGTTCGACACAGAGGATGACGCACCCGTCTGGAGCGCGCTGCATGCCAAACAGGCCGAGGCCGCGCTGGCGATGTGGATTGACGGATATGGCGACGGTTTCAGCGTACGCTGAGCGCCGTTGAACAAGAGGGAAACGGTTGGAATGCGCAGATTGCTGGAACGTCTTGAAGCCGGAACGCCGCTGCCGTTTGCCTGGTGCGGGATTTCCGACACCAGATACATCGACATGGTAGCGGGGTATAACTTCGACGCTGTCCTGATGGATATGCAGCACGGATTTTTCGATGAAGCGAGTGTGCAAAACGGTATATCTGCGGTCGTTGCAAAGGGTAAATCACCGTTGGTGCGCATTCCGGTGGGCCGTTGGGATATGGCCTCGCGCGTGATGGATTTTGGTGCGCTTGGCGTCGTCGCGCCGATGATCAACTCGGTGGCTGACGCGCAAGCCTTTGCCGGCGCGATGAAATATATTCCGCGCGGCGAGCGGTCGTTCGGACCGCGCCACGCGGCGTCGGTCTATGGCGTCAGTGTCCCTGATTACCTTGAGGGGATTGATGCCGCATCGCTGGCGTTAGCGATGATTGAAACACGTGAAGCTGTTGCAGCGGTTGAGGAGATTGTCGCGGTTGACGGTATCGACGGTATTCTCATCGGGCCGGGGGATTTGTCGATCTCGGTCCGCCAAAATCGCCTGCCCGATGCCTATGGGCCGGACACGATCGAGATTGTTAAGACGATCATCGCCGCCGCAAAGGCGAGCGGGAAAAAGGCGACGGCTTTTGCCGGGAACCCCGAAGACGCGAACATGCTGGCGACGTTGGGGGTCGATATGATTTCGATTGGCGAGGACGGCTCGTATATCGATAAGGGCATAGCCATGCACATCGACCGACTGAACTTCGTTTAGAGGCGCGCGCGCTTATTGCTGTCTAAAAAGGTGCGGACTTCGGCCAGAACACGCCCGGCGCTGCCGCGATGCGGCGTGTGGCCCTCGTGCCCGATAACCGACACCGTGACGGGACAGGTCGCGCCGTCTTTGATCCGTTTGGCGTGGGCGGTTGAACCGAACTCGTCATTGCCGCCGTGGATCGCTAGAACAGGGCAGGTGATCGCCGCGATCCGGGTATCAAGCGACCAGCTGTCAAATTGCGGCGAGAGCCAGCTTTCGATCCATGCGTCTAAAACCCAATCGACTTTATCGCCGTGATATTTGGCGAGACGCGCGCGCTGGTCCTCTGCTGCAAATGCACTTTTTGCCGCACGGACGCCTGCGAGCGTTTGCGGTTCTGCAAAGGTTTGAGCGGACATTGTGACGAGTGCTTCGCAACGCGCACCATAGTGCGCAGCAATACCAATGCCCATGCCGCCACCGACGCTGTATCCGAGAACGGCGAAATCTTTGATCTCGAAGTGCCCGAGAACCGCGCGAAAATCGCCATGCGCCTCGTCGGTAATGAATTCGGGCGGCGCGAGCCGTGCCGGGTGGGGGTCTGATCTGCCAAAACCGAGGCGGTCATAAGCAATAACTTTACGCCCTGTTTCCAGCGCCAGCCGTTCGGGAAAATCGCGCCAAAGCGTCACCGAGCCGAGCGAGTCGTGCAGCAGGATAACGGGCACGAAGTGGCTGGCGGTGTCAGGTGTCCAAATTTTAGCGAATAAGCGACCGCGACGGGTGGGAATGAATGTCTCTGCGTCCATGCCGTTCCTGCCGTATAGCGTGTTTCATCAATAGTATCGAGGCGTCGTCATGACCTGAAGCCCAACTTCCCTCCAGTCGTTTGGAGAGTCCGTCGGTTTGGGTAATCATCCCGTCTTTCAGGGGTTCAATAACTGGACTTCACGCGGCCTGTTTCAGTTTCATGGCGGGTGTGATCCCGCCGATGGCCATGTTGGGCCGTTCGTTGTTGTAAATCCATAGCCACGATGTTGCGTGGTGCTGTGCCTCCTCGATTGAATTGAAGATATACTGCCCGAGCCACTCGGTTCGAACTGTCCTATTGTAGCGCTCAACGTATGCGTTCTGCTGCGGCTTGCCAGGCTGGATGTAGCTGATCCCAATACCTCGGTTTTGCGCCCATGTTTGCAGCGCGCCACTGACATACTCAGGGCCGTTATCGACTCGAATATTCAGAGGTGTTCCTCGCCACTCGATGATCCGCTCCAACGTGCGAATGACCCGCAGGGCTGGCAACGACAGATCTACCTCGATAGCCAGTCCTTCCCGGTTGAAGTCGTCGATGACATTCAGGGTTCGGAACGTCCTGCTATCTGCAAGCTGATCGCTCATGAAGTCCATCGACCAGGTTATGTTCGCAGCATCAGGCACAGCCA
>CALGNW010000316.1 GCA_937958345.1 uncultured Neomegalonema sp.
CTGTCGCACGGCGGCAGAGACAAGAGACGGAGCTGCAACGGCGGTGGCACCAAGCATGGTCCCAAAAGTCCGCCGCGAAACTGTGGTCAGGTTCTTCATAGACGGCCAGAATACGCATAAATGCGGCAGAAGTCTGCCAAAGAGCATTTTCGCAAAGCAAAAATGAGAATACCCTCAGCGACCGCCTATTCTGAGAAGCGGCCGATGGTACGCAAAAGCATCCAAAGCCTTAACCGCCGCAGCGGCGCTGGCGGAACCGTTGGACCGGGCGATGCTCATTCCTGACAGTAGAGCCGCACCCCATCGCCGTCCCTAACCGCACTTAACCGCGACGCCTTCACATCGACGCTGTAGTCGGCCTGCCCCGGTGGTGCGCCTTTGATTGAAAGATCACACAGCCCGGCGAGAACCTCGGCGCGGCCCTGAGCCAATCCGGTCTCGCGGCCCAGATCCTGCCACTTGTCCCGCGTTGGCTGATAGGTCACGAACCCGCCCGCAATCGCACCGGCGAGCAGGCTGAGGAGGATGGCGACATACGCTTTCACTGCGACGCTTTCATTTTCTGTGATGCCCGGGGACCGCGTCAGCTTCGCAAACGCTATCCGAACACCCGCGCGAAGATCGTGTCGACATGCTTGGTGTGATAGCCGAGGTCGAACAAATCCTCGATCTCCGCATCCGACAGTTTGGCGGTGACGTCGGCGTCGCCCTTTAGTTCGGCCAGAAAGTCCGCGCCGTCTTCCCAGACCTTCATCGCGTTCCGCTGAACCATACGATAGCTGTCCTCGCGGCTTGCGCCCGCCTGTGTCAGTGCCAGCAGGACGCGCTGCGAGTGGATCAGGCCCTTGAACTGGTTGAGGTTTTTCATCATCCGTTCGGGATAGACCAGCAGCTTGTCGATCACACCGGTCAGACGGACCAGCGCGAAGTCGAGCGTTACTGTCGCGTCAGGGCCGATCATCCGCTCGACCGATGAATGCGAGATATCGCGTTCGTGCCACAGCGCGACGTTCTCCATCGCAGGTAGGGCATACGAACGCACCATCCGCGCGAGACCCGTCATATTCTCGGTCAGGATCGGATTGCGCTTATGGGGCATGGCGGAAGAGCCTTTTTGGCCCGGCGAGAAATATTCCTCGGCCTCCAGAACCTCGGTCCGTTGCAGGTGGCGCACTTCGGTCGCGATCCGCTCGATTGATGAGGCAATAACACCGAGCACCGAGAAAAACATCGCATGACGGTCACGCGGGATCACCTGCGTCGAAATCGGCTCGATCGACAGGCCCATCGCCTTGGCGACATGCGCTTCGACCGACGGATCAATATTCGCAAAGGTTCCGACGGCGCCCGAGATCGCGCAGGTCGCGATGTCTTCGCGTGCCGCCACAAGCCGCGCGCGGTTGCGCTGCATCTCGGCATACATTTGCGCCAGTTTCAGTCCGAACGTAACGGGTTCAGCGTGAATGCCGTGCGAGCGTCCGATGCAGACATCGTCCTTGTGCTCGAAGGCGCGGCGTCTGATCGCCTCCATCAGCTTATCCAGATCGGCCAGCAGAATATCGCTCGCCCGTACAAGCTGCACATTGAAACACGTATCCAGCACATCCGACGACGTCATGCCTTGGTGGACAAACCGCGCCTCTGGGCCGACCAACTCTGACAGATGCGTCAGAAACGCGATCACATCGTGCTTTACCTCACGCTCGATCTCATCAATGCGATCAATGTCAAAGGCCATGTCCTTCGCGGTCCATGTCTTCTCCGCTGCCGCCTTTGGGATCACGCCCAGTTCAGCCTGCGCATCCGCTGCATGGGCCTCGATCTCGAACCAGATGCGAAATTTGCTTTCGGGTGACCAGATGGCGGCCATCTCGGGGCGGGAATAGCGGGGAATCATCGGCAGGGCTCCTGAAAAACTCGCTGTCCGTATAGAGTGTTTACCCGCCGCTTGGAAACGCCAGAGGCGGGTATTTTACGCCCGTGTTCGGCCCGCGCTATGCGGCAAAACGAATGCAGGTTTCCAAATGTGTCCCAATATTGTACAGTTTCGCTTATTTAGAGGGAGAATTGCCATGCGCGTTTCCAATGATCGCTCGGATATTAGCCGCAAAGAAACTTTCGCCGAAACCTTTCAGAGAGAACTGGGCGGCCAAGCCGGAAGGCCGGAAAAACCGCAACAGGGCGGCGGCACGGTCAGCGGCCCGATCCCGGTTGAACCCGATGGCGGCATCGGCGACGGTGCCGGTCCAATTCCCGGCACGGAGGGCGGCTCACCAAGGCCCGGCGAAAACGACATCACCACGCTCGCCATCGGAGAAGAAGGCGGTGATCCCGGTGCGGGAGGCCCCACCGAACCGATTGGCGGCGAAACGACAACCGGAACCCGCGGAAATGATACGCTGACCGGTACGGACGGCGACGACCGAATTAACGCGAAGGGCGGCAACGATACGATTACCACCGGACGCGGCGATGACACCGTGCGTGCAGGATCGGGCGATGACGTCATCGAAGTGACCGGCGTCGGGGCGAAGAATATCAATGGCGGCTCAGGTGAAGATACCTTGCGGCTGAAGGGGCAGGCCGTAAATTACACGATCGACACCCGCCAGAACGGCAGCACGGTTTATACCTCGGCTGACGGCTCTGAGATCACCGCACGCAACATCGAGCTGGTCGAGTACACGGGCGCTGTCGCCCCGCCGCCGCCGGTTGATACAGGTTTTACCGCCTCGTTTGCGCTGGAGCCGAATGAGACCGGCGCAACATCTCTGGAAATTTCGGGCGGCAAGGCTGTGCTGACCGGACCGGAGACGAACTTCACCTTTACCGGTGTTGATCCGTCTGCGCTGGCCTTTGACGGGCCGCTGATCGCGACGGGCGGTTCGGGGACCATCAACGGCGAGGAAACCACCGCAGTTGCAGCCAATGGCGGTACGGCGGTTCTGACGGTGTCGTCGGGCTTTAATATCTCCGGCACGCAGTTCGTGAACGCGACATTCGCGAACGGCGCCGTCCTCGATACGTCGGTCATCAGGCCGGTCTAGGCTTGGGCCGGGCCAACTTGCGCTGCCGATCCGCCCTGCACTGAAACGGGGCGGGTCGCGGCGACCGCTTCGGACAACACGTACCGCGTTAAGGGGCCGAAACGGCGATAGTTTAACACTTTGTCAATTCTATTGCGGTGCAGATCACACTGAAATTAAATCCGTATTCAACGCGCTGCGCAGCGTCGGGGTGCAGCGATGGTCGCACTTGCCTTGAAAGCCGTAGCGCAAGGGTCCATTTTACTACCCGAGCCAATAAGGGCGTCGGCCCGTGCTTGATCGACCAAGGCGCGCCGACACAGCTTTCGAGGACACTTAATGTCAGACGTCTCCACTTCCGAAGCGACGATCTATCCCGTTCTGCCGCTCCGCGACATTGTTGTTTTTCCTGACCTCATCGCTCCGCTTTTCGTGGGCCGCGAGAAATCCGTGCGCGCACTTGAAGATGTGATGAGCAACGACCGCCAGATTCTGCTTGTGACCCAGATGGACGCAGGCGAGGACGATCCCGGTCCCGAAGATATATATAAGGTCGGCGTTGTCGCATCGGTCCTGCAACTGCTGAAACTGCCCGACGGAACCGTCAAGGTGCTGGTCGAGGGCAAGCAGCGCGCGAAAATCTCGTCATTTGTTGAAAACGAGTCCTTTTTCGAGGCGACCGCCGAACCCATCGTGGAAACCGAGGGCGACGAGGATACGACGCGGGCGCTGATCCGCACCGTGACCAAAGAGTTTGAGAAATATCTCAAGCTCAACAAGAATATTCCCCAGGAGGCGCTCGCCGCGATCGGTCAGATCGAAGAACCGGGCAAGCTGGCGGATACCGTCGCGCATCATCTCGCGGTCAAAATCTCCGAAAAGCAGGAATTGCTTGAGGAGTTCGAGGTCACGAAACGCCTGGAGCAGATGTTCGCTCTGATGCAGGGCGAGATTTCCGTGCTGGCCGTCGAGAAAAAGATCAAATCCCGCGTCAAACGCCAGATGGAGAAAACCCAGCGCGAGTATTATCTGAACGAACAGATGAAGGCGATCCAGCGCGAACTGGGCGAAGGCGAAGACGGTAAGGACGAGATGGGCGAGCTGGAATCGCGCATCAATGAGACCAAACTGTCGAAAGAGGCCAAGGAAAAGGCCGAAGCCGAGATGAAAAAGCTGCGCAACATGTCGCCGATGTCCGCCGAGGCTACGGTCGTGCGCAACTATCTCGACTGGATGCTGTCGATTCCGTGGGGCAAAAAATCGCGCCTCAAGAAAGACCTGAACGCTGCGCAAGACGTGCTTGATGCCGATCACTACGGTCTCGAAAAGGTCAAAGAGCGCATCGTTGAGTATCTCGCGGTGCAACAGCGCCAGCAAAAAATGAAAGGTCCGATCCTGTGTCTGGTCGGTCCTCCGGGCGTGGGTAAAACCTCCCTGGGTAAATCTGTCGCCAAGGCCACGGGCCGCGAATTCATCCGCATTTCGCTTGGCGGCGTGCGCGACGAGGCTGAAATCCGGGGCCACCGCCGCACTTACATCGGCTCAATGCCCGGCAAGATCATCCAGTCGATGAAAAAGGCGAAGACCACCAACCCGATCATCCTGCTCGATGAAATCGACAAGATGGGTCAGGACTTCCGCGGTGATCCCGCCTCTGCAATGCTTGAGGTCTTGGACCCCGAGCAAAACAGCGCGTTTGCCGATCACTATCTTGAGGTCGATTATGACCTGTCGAACGTGATGTTTCTGACCACCGCGAACACGATGAACATGCCGCGTCCGCTTCTGGACCGCATGGAGATCATTCGCCTGTCCGGTTACACCGAAGAGGAAAAGGTCGAAATCGCGAAACGCCACCTGATCGAAAAGCAACGCGAGGGTCATGGCCTCAAGGATAAAGAGTTCTCGATCACCGACGATGCTCTGCTCGAACTAACCCGCAGCTACACCCGCGAGGCCGGTGTGCGCTCGTTGGAACGCGAGATTGCCAAGCTCGCCCGTAAATCCGTGACGAAAATCGTCAAGGACAAGGCGAAATCAGTCAAAGTCACCGCGAAGATGCTCGACGAATTGCTTGGCCCGAAAAAATTCCGCTTCGGTCTGGCCGAGGAAAAAGACGAGATCGGTGTCGTCACCGGACTGGCATGGACCGAGGTGGGCGGCGACTTGCTTTCCATCGAGGCGCTCAAGCTTCCGGGCAAGGGCCGCATGAAAACGACCGGTACTTTGGGCGATGTTATGAAGGAATCAATCGACGCCGCGTCGTCCTTCGTGCGCTCCAAGGCTCCCGAATTTGGTGTAAAACCGCCGCAATTCGAAAAAGTCGACATTCATGTCCACGTCCCGGATGGCGCGACTCCGAAGGATGGTCCCTCCGCTGGTATCGGCATGGTGACGAGCATCGTTTCGGTGCTGACGGGCATCCCTGTGCGTAAGGATATCGCCATGACGGGCGAGGTCTCTCTGCGCGGGAATGTGCTGCCCATCGGCGGCCTCAAGGAAAAGCTGCTCGCAGCCTTACGCGGCGGCATCAAGACGGTGTTGATCCCGGAGGAAAATGAGAAAGATCTCAGAGAGATGCCGGACAGCATTAAAGAAGGCCTTGAGATCATTCCCGTCACGACCGTTGATCAGGTTTTGAAGCGTGCCTTGGTGCGCAAGCCAAAGCCGATTACATGGACGGATGCGGATCAGGAAGCCGCCGAAGCGCAGTTTGCGATGCCTCCCGCATCCGCCACCGGATCGATGGCCCCCGGATACAACGCATAGGCGAAAACGCGCTGCAACCGACAAGCGCAATAAAGACTCATGCGAGGAAAAGTGGCCCCTCGCATGATTTTTTCTTTTGACAGAACCTCAGGGTTTCCTAAGTTCCGCGCACCATTTAGATTGAGAGGGTACGTCAGTGAACAAGAAAGAACTCGCCGCAGCAGTGGCCGGGAAGACAGACATGACTAACGCAGCGGCAGCTGAAGCTGTTGAGGCCGTGTTTGAAGTGATCACAGAATCATTGAAAGCCAAAGACGATGTGAAACTGCTTGGCTTCGGCACGTTCACGGTGACACGCCGTGCAGCCAGCGAAGGCCGGAACCCACAAACGGGTGAGAAAATCAAAATCAAGGCCTCCAATCAGGCAAAATTCAAGGTCGGCAAAGGCCTGAAAGACGCGATCAACTGATATTTCAGCAATGAAATTTCCGCGCGGGTGAGACACGTTTCACCCGCGCAAAATTTTGATAAAAAAAGCTACAGCGTTTCTGTTGATCATCCATCAATAAAAGGGCTATAGACTTCGAACAGTCGCAGGGCAGGTTTGGCCTGAGACGATTTTGCGGGCGGTTAGCTCAGTTGGTAGAGCATCTCGTTTACACCGAGAGGGTCGGGAGTTCGAGCCTCTCACCGCCCACCAAGATAGAAAAATACCTGCATCGAAAGGTGCAGGTATTTTTTTGTCCAACGTAGACGTGAGCGCAGACCCTACAGCGGCAAGTGCAGACTTTTATTCCTTGAACCGATCCGCATGTGCATCAACCGCATCAATTCCAGCCTGTTTCGTGCTGTCATCAATGAATGACGCCGCAAACGAGTTCTTCGCCAACTTGACCAAATCATCCGGCGTCAGATCCAGCGCGTCGTAGATGCCCAGATAATTGTCGTTCACGTACCCGCCAAAATAGGACGGATCGTCCGAATTCACAGTAACCAGCAACCCCGCATCCAGCGCGCGCTTCACGGGCGAGGCATCAAGGGTCGGGATGCCCTTCAGGCGCAAGTTCGAAAGCGGACACATCGTCAGTGGCGTTTGCTCGCGCGCCAGACGGGCGGTTAGCGCTGCATCGTCCAGCGCCCGATTGCCGTGATCGACC
>CALGNW010000317.1 GCA_937958345.1 uncultured Neomegalonema sp.
GAATACCCCGATGGCTTCGACGCCTTCGGTGCCGACGCCCTGCGATTTGCGCTCACCTCAATGGCCGCAATGGGCCGCGACATTAAGCTGTCGGTCGAACGCATCCGTGGCTATCGCAATTTCGGCACCAAACTCTGGAACGCCGCTCGCTTCGCCGAGTTCAACGCCTGCGAACGCGACCCGAATTTCGATCCGTCCAAAGCCTCTGAGACCGTCAATAAATGGATCATCGGCGAAACCGCGAAAGCCCGCGAAGCCGCCGACGAAGCCCTGACAAACTATCGCTTCAACGACGTTGCCAGCACGCTCTACGCGCACGTCTATTTTCTCTGCGACTGGTACGTCGAATTTTCCAAACCGCTGCTCTCCGGCGAGGATGGCCCTGCAAAAGACGAAACCAAAGCGACCGTCGTTTGGGCCATCGACCAATGCCTCGTCATGCTCTCCCCGATCATGCCGTTCATCACCGAGGAACTCTGGAAGGAGACAGGCGGACAAGGCACGCTCATGCTCCATGACTGGCCGACCTATACGCACGCCGAGTTGCAGGACGCGGATGCTGAGGCCGAGATGCGCTGGACGATCTCGCTGATCGAAGCCATCCGCTCGGTCCGTTCCGAAATGAACGTCCCGGCGGCGGCAAAGATCGAACTGCTGCTCACCGAGTTCGACCATGAGGCTGCGCAACGCCTGCTGCGCCAAAGCGCGCTGATCAAAAAACTCGCGCGCCTCTCCGAAGCCGCCGTCGGCAATGAAGCCCCCAAAGGCTCCATCGTCACCGCCGTCGAGGGCGCAACAGTCAACCTGCCGCTCGCCGATATCATCGACGTAAAGGCGGAAACCGCGCGCCTGACCAAATCCCTCGGCAAGCTGGACAAGGAAATCAAAGGTCTGACCAGCAAACTCGGCAACGAGAAATTCATCGCCAAGGCCCCCGAAGCCGAGGTCGAAAAACAACGCGAACGCCTCGCCAGCGCCGAAGCCGAACGCGCAAAACTTGCAAATGCGCTCAGCGGGCTTGAAGCTATCAATTAAGAAACTGTCATTCCCGCGAAAGCGGGAATCTCTTGCGGCCCGAAAGATTCCCGCCTTCGCGGGAATGACCTGACACGAAAGACCGAACCATGTCTGACGACACAAATTTCGAGCGTGACGACAGCATGTCTCACCCCACCATCGAAACCGCCCTCGACCTCGCGTTCGAGCGCGCGCGCAGCGATGAGGAAGACAGCGGCGCCTTTTATGACGCTCTGTTCGCCGCCACGGTCTTTATGCCAATCCGCAGCGCCTTCAACGACGCGGGCGAGGCCAGCGAGACAGAGGCGCAATCCATCGAACCCCTCGTTTGGGAAGTGGAGGGCGACGAAACCCTTCTGCTGTTCGACACGGAAGAACGCCTCGCCCGTTGGGCCACCGAACCCATGAACTACGTCGGCATTCCCGGCAGTACGTTCTTCAAGATGTTTCAGGGCGAGTTGCAAGTCGCCGTCAATCTCACCGTCGCGCCATCCTCGGTGATGATCCCGTCCGACGTCGTCTCATGGCTGCACGACCGCGCCGAAGCGATGAACGAGGTTGAAGAAATCCCCGCCGGCACGGGCATGGACGTCACCGCCCCACCCGAACTTGCGCCGGAGGCCATTGGCCGCATCACCGCGAAACTGGCGGGCCTGCGCCGCGAAGTCCACGAGGCGATCATCTTCAGTCTCGCCATCGACGCGGGCGAAGACGAGGCCGTGCGCCGCGTCGTCCTCGGCGTCGCGCTGACGGTTGGCGGGATCGAGGATGCAGACAATATCGCCACCTCCCTCGCTGAAACCGCGACGGTCGCCTTTAACGGCGAGCGCGCTTTCGAAGTTGCTTTGCTGGACCCTGAATCACCGCTGATGAACGCCGCGCGCAATGTTGGCGTTAAGCTACCGATTGTCGATCTGTCCTCGCTTCATTAACGCGGCGGCCCGATGCCAAATGTAAAACGCTCGCTAACGCTCAAGGGTCACCGCACCAGCGTTTCGCTCGAACCCGAGTTTTGGGAAGCCTTTCGCCTATGTGCCGACGCGCGCGCGATGTCGCTGAATGCGCTGGCGTCAGAGATTGATGCGGCGCGGCTAACGGGCGATTCGACGGCTGACAATCTCTCCGGGGCGATACGCCTCTACGTCCTCGCCGATCTTCAATCGCGATTGGTCGGGCAAACGAATGCACCGCCGCTGTAACCTCTGCCGCCGGCCCGGGTGCTTAACTTGGGTGGAATTGGGGACAAGGTCACCCCGGATACGGTATCCACGATAGGCTTTGCCCCATTTTTTCCTTGTTTTGCCAGCCTTTGAATGAATGATCGGTCCCAGCCGCTAAATTGCGGACGTCAAAACGCGCCATCAAGGCGTGTCGGACCTTGGGAGAGAACAATGAAGAAGACCCTGCACGTAACGCTTGCCTCAACGCTGGCCATTATGATTGGTGGCGCAGAGGCTATTGCTCTTGAATGGAACGTCTCCGTTTGGGGAAAACGCCGCGCGTTTACCGAGCATGTTGAAAAACTGGCCGAACTGGTATCCGAGAAAACCGGCGGCGATTTCACGATGAACGTCTCGTATGGCGGCCTGTCGAAAAACAAAGAAAACCTCGACGGCATTTCAATCGGCGCATTTGAGATGGCCCAGTTCTGTGCCGGTTACCACCGCGATAAAAACCCGACCATTACCGTTCTGGAACTGCCGTTCCTCGGCGTCGCAAACTTGGATGAAGAGGTTGCCGTCAGTCACGCTGTCTACGCACACCCTGCTGTGCAGAAAGACCTCGCGCGTTGGAACGCAAAGCTGCTGATGACCTCGCCAATGCCGCAATACAATGTGGCCGGTGTCGGTGCGGAGCCGCGTGATCTTGACGGTTTCGACGGCATGCGTATCCGCGCAACCGGCGGTCTCGGCAAAGCCTTTACCACCGTTGGTGCTACGCCGACTTCCGTGACCGCGACCGAGGCGTATACCGCGCTTGAATCGGGCGTCGTTGATTCCGTGGCCTTTGCTCAGCACGCACACCTTGCCTTCCGCACCATCGACGTTTCGAAATGGTGGACGGCGAACCTCAACCCCGGCACGGTCAACTGTCCTGTCGTTGTTAACATTGACGCCTACGAGGGGCTGAGCGACGAGCACCGCGCCGCTCTGGACAGCTCGATTGACGAGGCGATTGATCACTACCTCGCCAACTATGCGGTTCTGCTCGAAAAGTGGGACACGATCCTCGCCGAGAAAAAGGTCGCAAAGATCAGCTACTCGGACAAAACCATCGAGGCGTTTAAGGCTAAGGCTGCTGACCCGATCCGCGAAGCATGGATCAAGGACATGACCGCCGAGGGTCTGCCAGCGCAGGAGCTTTATGACCTCGTGGTGACGACTCTTGCTGAAACCCGCGCCTCGGGCGGGATGTCGAACGATGACATTATGATGGAAATCAAATCGATTTCATCGCGCATCGAAGCCCTGAAAAAGGCTGCTGAAGCTCTCTAACCAACCTTGGCCGACCCTGACCGGAATATCCGGTCGGGGTTACCCAGCCGAACATATGTGTCTCGGCCCGCGCTCCCGTGCGCGCAAAATATGAGAGCGTCCCATGTCCTCACATTCCGTACTAACCGACGATTCAAGGCTCAGCCGTGTAGACCGTGCGCTTTACGCCGTTGAAAGCAAACTGACTCTGCTTGCGGGTATTGTTGCACTCGGTGTCATGTTGCTCGCTGTGGCAAACATCGTCGGGCGCAAAATCGGCGACATCGCGAACGATCGCGGATGGGCATGGCTGGACGCGAACTTCGGACCCGTTCCGGGCTATATCGACTGGACGGAACAGGCTGTTCCGGCAATCGCAATTCTCGGCCTTGTTGCGACACAGCGCGACGGCGGCCATATCCGAATGGATTTTGTCGTCGGGCGGATCAAAAGCAGGGCGCTTTGGCTGTTCGAATTGCTCAGTGTCATCTTAATGCTGATTATTACAGCGGCCCTTATTTACGGAACATGGGACCACGCCTCACGCGCCATCAGAAACGGCGACTCAACGGTCGATATCAACTTGCCGATCTGGCCTGCAAAGGTGCTTTTTCCCGTCATTTTCGTCATGCTCGCGCTCCGGCTGATCGTCCAGATTTGGGCATACTGGCGCGCGCTAAAGAACGGCGGCCCCAGTCCGATCGCAGTCCCGATCCCTGAAGATGCAGCAACCCAGGCGCTGAACGAGGCACTTACCGTTTCCGGCTTCGACAAAGAAGAGACGGAGGCACGCAAATGACGATGTTTGAAACCTCAATCGCGCTATCGGGCGTCTTGCTTGTCCTGGTCATCATGGGAATGCGCGTCGCCTTTGCGACGGCCCTCATCGGCATGACAGGTCTGGTCATTATCTTTGCCGAAAAACAAGGGATCGAGCGCGGCTTCTTTACCGCAATCCGGATTGCGGGACAGGTTCCGCACTCGAAAACGGCGGCAAACGTCCTCGGTCTGATACCCACGTTTATTCTGATCGGTTATCTCGCCTATTATGCGGGCCTGACAAAAGCCCTGTTCGAGGCCGCGAAACGCTGGGTCGGTTGGGTTCCCGGGGGCCTCGGCGTCGCGACCGTGTTCGCTACGGCAGGGTTTGCTGCGGTGTCCGGCGCGTCTGTCGCGACTTCGGCTGTCTTCGCCCGTATCGCAATCCCGGAAATGCTGAAGCTCGGCTATGATAAACGGTTCGCCGCGGGCGTCGTTGCCGCGGGCGGGACCTTGGCGTCGCTTATTCCACCATCGGCCATCCTTGTGATCTATGCCATTATCACCGAAAGCTCAGTTGGCGCGTTGCTGATGGCCGGTTTCCTGCCGGGACTTGTTTCCGCGATGATCTACGGCGGTCTGATCATTGCGATGGCAAAGATGCGTCCTGATCTGGGTCCGTCCGTGGGCGGTTATACTTTCAAGGAAAAGATGGCGTCATTACCGGGCGCAGCGCCGATTTTCTTCGTCGTCGGGATTATCATTTTCTGCATCTATGGCGGCTGGGGGACCCCAACGGAAGCCGGTGCGCTCGGCGCGTTCGTTGTGCTCGTCATGGCACTGTGGCGCGGCATGCGCTGGAAAGAGCTGTCGGGCGCGCTGATCGAAACGGCAAAGCTGTGCGCAATGATCTTCGCGATGATCTGGGGCGTTTTGATCTTCGTTCGCTATCTTGGTTTTGCCAAGCTGCCGACGGCCTTTGCGGACTTCATCGCCGGACTCGAACAATCGCCCATGCTGACCTTGTTGATGATCCTCGGCGTATACGTGATCCTCGGCATGTTTATGGATGCCATCGGCATGTTAATTCTGACCCTTCCCGTGACGTTTCCAGCAGTCATGGCGCTAAACGGCGGTGTCGACGTTTCAGCCGCAGACAGCGCGCTTGGTATGTCGGGTCAGGAGTGTGCCGTCTGGTTCGGCATCATTGTCGTTAAGATGGCGGAGCTTTGTCTGATTACACCGCCGATAGGACTGAACTGCTTCGTCGTTGCAGGTGTACGCCCCGACATTTCGGCGCAAGACGTCTTTCGCGGTGCATCGCCGTTCTTCGTGGCCGATGTTGCAACCGTTGCCGTCCTGATTGCATTCCCCGGCATCGTCCTTTGGTTGCCAAGGTTGGTTTTGGGCGGTTGATAACAAACGTTAAAGATACCTTCCCTTAGGTCGTGGTGTCTGGTATCCCAGAGAGACGAGTCGCGGTTAAGACGACTTTTGGGAGGAGACGGCCCGGATGGCGGGGAGTATTGCACTCAAGCCTGTGGACGCTAATTTTTTGCTCGGGGACCACATCTATGGTGTCCTGCGCGAAGCGATCATGTGCATGGATATCTATGATCCCGCCACCGATCTTCGCCTTGATGAAAGGGCGCTGGCCGAACAACTCGGAATTTCGAGAACACCGATCAGAGAGGCACTGGTCCGTTTGGAACAGGACGGCTTCGTCGTTGTTCAGGCGCGAAAGGGCGTGTTCGTCCTTCGCAAATCTATCGAAGAAATCGCGGAAATGATTACGGTCTGGGCTGCGCTGGAGAGCATGGCCGCACGGCTTGTAACCGAACGCGCCACCGACGGCGAAATCGCCTCGCTGCGCGAAATGGGAAAGCAGTTCAGCCGGACCAAAGCAAGCGCCCGTATCGAAGAATATTCCGAGGCGAACATCGAATTCCACCAGCGCATTCTCGAACTTTCGCGTTGCACCATGCTCAAATCAATCGCCGACGGTTTGTTTCTTCACATGCGCGCCGTCCGGCGTCACGCAATGCCGGAAAATAATCGCACCGAACGCTCGGTTGTCGATCACATGCACATTATCGAGGCGATCGAATCCCGCGACGCCGATCTTGCTTCACGTCTCGTGCGGGAACACACAATGCGGCTGCATGATCATGTCATTGAGACGTGGACGGAACTCTCTGCCGCAACAGATCAAAAATCAGCGGCTTCTTGAGAACGAAGGGGAAGACAGAATGGCTCAACCGATTTCCGCAACCGCTCACGATACGCTTGCACAGAAAAGCAAAGACGACAGCATCGTCTCGGGCGGACGCCTGGTGGCAAAGGCGCTCAAGGCTGAGGGGGTTGATACCGTCTTCACGCTTTGCGGCGGCCATATCATCGACATTTACGACGGATGTATCGACGAGGGCATCAAGATCGTCGACGTCCGCCACGAACAGACGGCGGCCCATGCAGCTGACGGATACGCACGCCAGACCGGCAAACTCGGCTGTGTTGTGACGACCGCTGGTCCCGGTTGCACGAATGCGGTGACGGGCATTGCGACAGCATTCCGCTCGGAATCTCCGATCCTGCACATTGGCGGCCAATCCAGCCTTACCCAGCATAAACAAGGCTCGCTGCAGGATCTGCCTCATGTCGATATGATGGGTCCGATTACGAAATTCGCCTCGGGCGTTTTCTCGACAAACCGTGTGGCTGATATGGTATCGATGGCCGCGCGCGAGTGCTTTAACGGCGCTTACGGTCCCAGCTATCTCGAAATTCCGCGTGACATTCTTGATGCCGAAGTGCCGATCGACCAGGCCGTGATACCGGCGGCGGGGTCTTATCGGGCCTCGACGAAATCAATCGGTGATCCCCGCGATATCGAAAAACTGGCGGACATCCTTGTCAACGCCCGGCGCCCTGCGGTTCTGTTCGGCCAGCAGGTCATGTCGTCAGGCAGCATCGATGCGTGCGCCCAATTCGCCCGTGCGCTCGATATTCCGGTTTATGCCAACGGCGGCGCGCGCGGGATGATGCGTAACGACGACCCGCACCATTTCGACCGTACCCGTTCGGATGCCTTCAAAAAGGCAGACGTCATTTTGATTGTTGGCACGCCTTTCGATTTTCGCATGGGCTACGGCAAACGCATCAGCAAGGATGCTACGCTTGTCCAGATTGATCAGTCCTACGCAACGGTCGGCAAGAACCGCGATGTCTCGCTCGGCATTGCCGGTGATCCGGGGTCGGTTTGCGCGGCTGTCGAGCAGGCGGCAACGGGGCGCATCGACAACACGGCCCGTCAGTCGCGTCAGGAATGGATGAAAGAACTGCGGGCGATCGAGGCATCGAAGCTTGAAAAGCTGATGCCGATGTTCCTCAACGACTCGAATCCGATCCACCCGTATCGTTTGGCCTACGAGATCAATGAGTTTCTTGCTGAAGACACCATCTACATCGGTGACGGCGGCGACATTGTAACGATCAGCGCGCAGGCCGTGCGTCCGCGCAATCCCGGTCAATGGATGGACCCCGGCGCGCTCGGTTCGCTTGGCGTAGGAACCGGCTTTGCGATGGCGGCCAAACTCGCGCACCCGAATAAAGAGGTCATGTGCCTCTATGGTGACGGCTCGTTCGGCATGACGGCTTTTGATATGGAGACCGCACAGCGTTTTGGCGCACCCTATCTTGCGGTGGTCGGCAACAACTCGGCGATGAACCAGATTCGCTACGGCCAGATCGCAAAATACGGTGCCAATCGCGGTGATATCGGCAACAAGCTCGGCGACGTCGAGTTCGGCAAATTCGGCGAGATGATCGGCGGCTACGGCGAAGAAGTCCGCGAAGCCGCTCAAATCGGCCCGGCGCTTCAGCGCGCGCGCGAGGCGATTGCCGCAACGGGCAAATGCGCCGTGGTCAATGTCTGGATTGATCCGAACGAATACGCGCCGGGCACAAAAGCCCAAACGATGTATAAGTAACTTTTGAACGACGGAGATCAGACTATGGAATGGGCCTTGGTTTTTATTCTCAGCTACACAGACCCGAATGCGTCCCCGAACGACGCTGCGATAAGCGAGCACGCCACTGTTTCATCGCCGACTTACGCGTCGCTGGATGAATGTCAGGCTGCCGGAAATCAGAAGATGAACAATCTGAATTGGTCAGAGGCGGACGGCGGACAATTACGCTGGACCTGTTCGCAGGACGGAACCTTCGCACAGCGTTGATGCTTGCGGCGCGCTCGAAACCGTTGAAAACATATTGGCCATGCGGCCCGAGGGCGGGAAAGCAATTCCCGCCGAGATGACGGAGAAAATCTATGAAGGCGCTTTCCGGCGTAAAAATTTTGGACTTCACGCATGTGCAGTCTGGGCCGACATGTACGCAGCTGCTCGCATGGTTCGGGGCCGACGTCATCAAGGTCGAGCGCCCCGGCGTAGGCGACGCAACGCGCAAGCAACTGGTTGATGTGCCGGGCGCGGACAGCCTGTATTTTACGATGCTGAACCACAACAAGCGTTCCATCGAAATTAACTCGAAGGATGAAACGGGCAAAGAAGTTCTGACGCGCCTCGTCCGCGAATGCGATGTCCTTGTAGAAAACTTTGCCCCCGGTGCGCTCGACCGTATGGGGTTCGGTTGGGAAGACCTTCAACGAATTAACCCGCGCATTATCATGGCTTCGGTCAAGGGCTTTGGTCCGGGCAAGTACGAGGACTGCAAGGTCTACGAGAACGTCGCACAATGCGCGGGCGGTTCGGCATCGACGACGGGCTTTCTCGATGGCCCGCCCCTCGTAACAGGCGCGCAGATCGGTGACAGCGGCACGGGCCTGCACCTCGCCCTCGGGATCGTCACGGCTTTGTTCCAGCGTGAAAAGACAGGACGCGGCCAAAAGGTGCTGGCAGCGATGCAGGACGGTGTGCTGAACCTCTCGCGCGTCAAACTCCGCGATCAGCAACGTCTCGCCTCGGGTCCGCTCAATGAATACTCCCAGTTTGGTGAGGGCATTCCGTTTGGCGAGGCGACGCCGCGCGCGGGCAACGACTCGGGCGGCGGTCAGCCGGGGCGTATCCTGAAATGTAAGGGCTGGGAGACCGACCCGAACGCCTACACCTATTTTATCACGCAAGCGGCGGTTTGGAAGAACGTCTGCGATGTCATCGGCAAGCCGGAATGGAAAGAGGCGGAGGGCTATGCAACGCCGCCGGAACGCCTCGATAAACTGAACGAGATTTTTGACGCGGTTGAACAATGGACGATGACCAAGACCAAGTTCGAGGTCATGGATATCTGCAATCCGCTCAACATCCCTGTCGGGCCAATCCTGTCGATGAAGGAAATTGCCGAAGACCCGGGCCTGCGCGAAACCGGAACCGTGGTCGAGGTCGATCACCCGGAACGCGGCAAGTACCTGTCGGTCGGGTGTCCGATCAAGCTTAGCGACAGTGAAGTAACTGTGGAACGCTCGCCTTTGTTGGGTGAGCATACAGCTGAAATTTTGGCTGAAGTGCTTGGCTATTCGGGTGACGAATTCGACCGCGTTGTAAAATCCGGCGCGGTTGGCGACGTGAAACTGCCGGACGCGGCAGAATAAATGCGGCATCCCCTGAGAAATACGGAGGCAATGAAATGCGTCTGATCGTGATGGGCCAACAGGCGTTCGGCAAAGACGCGCTTGCTAAAATTCTCGATACGGGAACCGACGAGGTCGTGGCGGTTTATTGCGAACCGGACCGCGAGGGAAAACCTGTCGACCCGATCAAGTCGTTTGCGGACGAAAAGGGCATACCGGTTTACCAGCCGGCAGACTTCAAATCCGCTGATTCCCTCAGCATGCTCGCCATGCATGATGCCGACCTTATGGTCATGGCCTTCGTAAATGTGTTTGTGCCGGAGGCGGCAAGGGATACCCCGAAGCACGGCTCAATTTGCTTCCACCCCTCGCTTTTGCCCCTTCACCGTGGTCCGTCTGCTGTGAACTGGCCAATTATCTGGGGGTCGGAAAAATCGGGCTTTTCGTGGTTTTATCCGACAGACGGCTTGGATGAAGGCGACATTCTCATGCAGTGGGAATGCGGCATCGGGCCGGACGACACCGTTATCGATCTGTATTTCAAAAAGATCTATCCGGCGGCCATTGACTCGGTTCCGGCGGTTATTGATGCGTTCAGAGAGGGGAATCCCCCTCGCACACCACAGGATGAAAGTAAGGCAACCTACGAATATCGCTGTAAGAAATCACATGCGCAGATTGATTGGTCTAAACCTGTGGCCGAGGTTTACAACCTGATCCGCGGCTGCAATCCCGCACCGGGTGCATGGACCACCCGCGACGGTGCCGAGGTCCAAATCTATGACGCGGCACGGCAGGACGGAGACGGACAGCCCGCTTCGGTCGTTTCCGTGTCAGAAGACGGCGTGACTGTACAGGCCAACGGCGGTCGCATACTGCTCAAAAGGGTCAAGCCAAAAGGCGGTGATAAACAACCGGCCGCCGATTGGGCCGCAACTGCCGGACTGTCACCGGGCGATACGCTCGGTTGAGCATACATATTTAAGGGACGCGCTATGTCTGACATCGAAATTGCCCGCAAGGCCAACAAGAAACCCATTCAGGAAATCGGCAATAAGCTCGGTATCCCAACCGATCATCTGCTTCCGTTCGGCCATGACAAGGCGAAGGTCTCCGCCGAATTCATTAAATCGAAGGCGGGCGATGCGGACGGCAATCTGATCCTTGTGACCGCGATCAACCCGACGCCGGCGGGCGAGGGCAAGACGACAACCACTGTCGGACTTGGCGACGGCCTCAATAAAATCGGCAAGAACGCAATGGTCTGCATTCGCGAGGCGTCGCTCGGGCCTAACTTCGGGATGAAGGGCGGGGCGGCAGGCGGCGGTTACGCTCAGATCGTGCCGATGGAGGATATGAACCTCCACTTCACCGGCGACTTTCACGCGATCACGTCGGCACATAACCTTTGTGCGGCGATGCTAGACAACCACATCTACTGGGGGAACGAGCTGGAGATTGATGTCCGCCGCGTGGTCTGGCGCCGCGTTCTGGACATGAACGACCGCGCGCTTCGTCAGATCACGGCATCGCTCGGCGGCGTGGCAAACGGCTTCCCGCGCGAGACCGGCTTTGACATCACGGTCGCGTCCGAGGTTATGGCGATCCTTTGCCTCGCAAACGATCTTGCCGACCTCCAGAAACGGCT
>CALGNW010000318.1 GCA_937958345.1 uncultured Neomegalonema sp.
CTTCAGCCGCTGGGTTTCGATCGCCCGTTCCATCGTCACTCTGTCCTTTGCCGCCGGTTAAAATCAACGCCAGCCTTTTAGTACAAAAAGTGAACAATGTCAACACCGCATTCGCGACGCGAATGCGTCCATCGTCAAAGCAGGGAATAAACACCACAGCGGCAGATGTATTTTTGCAAAGCAAAAATCACCGGGAGCAAAGCACCGCATAATACGGGTCACCACGCGCGTTTGGGCGTCATCCCCGCAAAAGCGGGGATCTGCTTCCATTCGCTTCGAAGGTCTGAAGGCTTGTGCAAAAGATGCCCGTTTCCACGGGCATGACAGTTTAGTTAGGGTGGGGTTGGACATGCTCTCAGTGATTTTTCCTGCGAAAAAATGCACTTGCCGCTGCGGGGATTGCGCTGCTGTCGCGGGCGGACGCATTCGCTCTGCGAATGCTCTTTAATCCCATCGCTTTGCGGCTTCGCGGCGGCGGTTGGTACGGCCCCGCTTTTTCGCGGCGCCGTTTGCCGCCTGTTCCAGCAGCCGGATCATCGGGTGATCCGCCGTTTCATCCGTGCGGTAAACCGCCAGCAATGCACTGGCCGAGGCGGGCGCGGCCTCGGGTTCTTTCAACCCGAAAGCCCAGTCAAAAAAGATCGAACGGTTTTCCTCAACCGTCAGCCCCTCCATAATCAGCGCGTCGCCGATCAGGTTACGGGGGTCGTGGGCTTTGGCTTCTTCGTTCATAGCGCCAGATTTCGGCGCAGAATTCCCGAAATGCAAGCGGGTTTCAGACCCTTCGGCGCTAAAAGCCGACAATGCCGGGGGTTAGCCGTCTTCCGGCGGCGGTTTCGCGGCCTCGAATGCCTGCCGCAGCACGTCGCGGTCCCCGATATGATTGCCGAGCACGAGGATCAGCCGCGCGTTCAGCGCATCGCTTTCCTCTTTGCTCAGCCCGTCATGCAGCGCCAGCAACTCGTCGTAAAACCCGTCGGGGTCCGGGATATTCGGGGTCAGGATCAGAGTCATGCCGGCGGTTCCTTTCCAAGCGCGGTGCGCATTGCCGCGCCGACCGCACCGGCATCCGCCGCCTTCCAGCGCGCGGCAACATGCTGGTCGGGACGGATCAGATAGACCGCCGATTGCGCCGCGCCCAGATACCGCTCGCGCAAAGCGCCGCTCGGATCATGGGCATCGGTGCTTAACGCGAGGCGGTTCAGCGCCACGCCGTCCACCGCGTCCGGCGCGGGCATGTCGGCATTGATTGTCAAAAGCGTAAACGCTCCCGGCAGGCGGTCCAGCAGGAACCCCTGATCCAGCGGCGCATCCACACACGGCGCCCCGACGCGGGTGCGCGCCGGACCCTCGAAAGCGTCAGGGCCGTTCAGCGGCAAGCCGTCGTACACACAGGGCAGCGACAGGCGACCCGAATTCACCAAAGGCCGCGCAAAAGCGTGATCGCGCGCCAGTTCCAACACCGCATTGCGGAACACTTTGCTGATCTCGGATTTCGGGGTCAGAAAATCGGTCGCGCGGGTCGAGTTCAGGATATTCTCGTCCGCGCCATGCGCGCGCTCGGACGAATAGCTGTCCAGCAACGCCTCGGGCGCGAGGCCCTTGACAACAAGGTCCAGCTTCCACGCCAGATTGTCGGCGTCCTGAATACCCGAGTTCGCACCCCGCGCCCCGAACGGCGAAACCTGATGCGCGCTGTCACCGGCAAACAGGACACGGCCATGCCGGAAGGCCTCCATCCGGCGGCACTGAAAGGTATAGATCGACGTCCATTCCAACTCGTAATCAACGCCCTGCCCCAGCATCGCATCGACGCGCTCGCATATCCGCACGGGGTCCAGCTCGGCCTCGCGGTCAATGTCCCAACCGAGCTGAAAATCAATCCGCCAGATATCATCGGGCTGTTTGTGCAGCAGCGCGGATTGTCCGGCATTTTTGAACGGCGGTTCGAACCAGAACCACCGCTCGGTCGGAAAGTCCGCCGTCATCTTCACGTCGGCAATCAGGAAATTATCCTCGAACACACGCCCGTCAAAACTCAGCCCCATCGCGGTGCGCACCGGCGAGCGCGCACCGTCACACGCGATCAGCCAGTCGGCCTCGATCTGATACGGCCCGTCCGGCGTCACGACCGTCAGGCGCGCAAAATCATCTTCCGCGACAACATCCGTGACCGCATGCTTGCCGCGAATTTCAATCGGTGCGCCCTCGGCCTGCGCCCTGCGGATTTCTTCGACGAGGAACTTTTCGAAATAGGGTTGTTGCAGGTTGATGAAGGCCGGATTTTTATGGCCATCCTCGGGTTGCAGATTGAACTCGAACAGCTTGTTGTCACCGTGGAACACCTTGCCGACATTCCAGACCACGCCCTTATCAACCATCGCGCCGCCCGTGCCGAGGCGGTCCGCGATCTCCAGCGTCCGCTTGGCAAAGCAAATCGCGCGTGATCCTTGGCCAACACCCTCATGGTCGTCCAGTACCAGAACCGGCGTGCCCTTGCGCCCCAGATCAAGCGCGGTCGCCATGCCGATGGGGCCGCCGCCGACAATGACAACCGGATGCCGCTGCGCCGCCATCCCCTGCGCGGCAACCGGCGCATAGGGATACAGCCTGAATGCGAGATCATAGCCCATGCCGCGTTCCTAGCCCTGAAGTTCCGCCCACATGTCCAGATCACGCTTGTCGGTCCAGATACGCGGATGGGCAATCCCGCGCGCCTCGTCATAAGCCCGCGCGACGTTGAAAGGCAGGCAATGTTCGTAGATTGCATAGTCACCGAACTTCGCATCACAAGATTCGCGCACGGCATCCCATGCGTCTTTCAGGCTGCCGCCGCGCGCCGCAACCCGCGCCGCCGGACGGTACGTGCTGTCGACAAAATCGCGGGTGCTTTCGATGGCCTTATCGACCATCTCGCGGCCCACAAGCGCATCACCGCGCCCCGGTGCAATCGCGTCGACCTCGTAGGCTTTGATCGCGTCGAGCGTGCCGCCCCAATCTCCGAAATACCCGTCGCCGCAGTAACATGCCGAATGGTATTCAACGATGTCGCCCGTAAACATGACATTCTGATCCGGCACATGCGCCACGATGTCTCCGGCAGTATGCGCACGGCCCAAGTGCTTCAGATCAACCCGCCGGTTGCCGAGATATACCGTCATGCTGTCGTTGAAAGTTGTTGTGGGCCACGTAAGGCCGGGGATGCTCTCGTGGCCCTCGAACAGACGCGGAAAGCGTTGAAACTCGCTGTCCCAATCTTCCTGCCCCCGTTCGGCGACCATGCCGCGCGCCATGTCGGACATGATAATTTGCTCGGCATCAAACGCCGATGCGCCAAGCACCCGAACCGCATGATAATGGGTGAGCACCACATGGCTGATCGGTTTGTCCGTGACCTCGCGCACCTTTTCGATCACCTTACCGGCAAGGCGCGGTGTCGCCTGAGCCTCGATGATCATAACGCTCTCGTCGCCGATGATCACGCCGGAGTTCGGATCGCCCTCGGCGGTAAAGGCCCAAAGGCCGTCGCCGACTTCGGTGAAAGATATTTTCTTTTCGGTCATATCTCCGGCAGAGGCGAAAGCTTTGGTCATCATTGTCTCCCGTAAGCCGGGCCGCAGCCGGGCATATCTTTTAATCGTGTTCAGGCGGTATAAGGATTGGGCAAGGCAGGTAAGACCGTGCCGCTGCACGATCCGAAACCGATGGTGTATCCGTCTCCGCGTGCCGCGCCCGTGAGTGTCAGCGTGTCGCCATCCTCAAGGAAAGTCCGCGTCTGTCCGGTATCGAGCGTCAGGGGTTCTTTGCCGCCCCAGCTTAGTTCCAGCAGCGATCCGCGCTCAGATTTTTCTG
>CALGNW010000319.1 GCA_937958345.1 uncultured Neomegalonema sp.
CGCCACAACCCGGGCGCGGCGTTTATCTGCAATCAAGCAGCTTCATGCTTTCCTCTACGCCGAGGGTTGGCGCACTGATGACCCTGCAGCGCCTGTGCGGGGCCCAAGTCGCCCGCGCCGGTTGCCGAAGACGCTGTCGACAGAGGATGTATCGCGCCTGATCGAGGCCGCGCACACGGGTGAGGGACTGGTTGCCGCACGGCGCGCGTGCCTGCTCGAAGTCCTTTATGCCACGGGCTTGCGGGTCACCGAACTGGTCTCGTTACCTGCCGCACAGGTGCGGCGTAATCCTCAAATGATCCGCGTGTCTGGCAAAGGCGGAAAGGAACGCCTCGCTCCGCTTTCGGATCGGGCACGAGAGGCGATCCGTACATATCTGCCCCTGCGCGATGCGGCGAAGGACAAAGACTCGGCATATTTGTTTCCGTCGCGCGGCAAGCTCGGCCATCTGACCCGCGAGCGGTTTTATCAGATGATCCGGGAGCTTGCGTTGCAGGCGGGCCTTGACCCAAGCGGTATATCCCCACACGCGATGCGCCACGCTTTCGCGACGCATATGCTCGCCAACGGCGCGGACTTGCGCGTGATCCAGACGCTGCTGGGACATGCCGACATCGCGACGACGGAGATTTATACCCACGTCCTCGACGATACACTGCGCGAGCTTGTGCTGGAAAAACATCCGCTGGCAGTGGCGGCAAAGCGCCGGTAATTTACGGAGCGGCGAAGATGCTTGTGACGCCCCGCCGCATTTCGGGCGGAAATGTATCCTCGCTCGGCCACCATCCGGTGCGCATTGTATTGTGATACCCTGCGGTCAATCCGGCCTGCTCCATCGACGAAGCTGTCGCCCCGTGGTCGTACGATAACCGGCGTAGCGAAACCTCGCCGCCGCTTAGGACCGCGTAGGACGTGCGCACATCTCCGTCGTGCCCCGGCAAGCCGATTGCCCCGGCATTGATCCAATCGCAGTTCCCGACCCGCTCGACAAAGGCAACACCGGAGTGCCCGCAAACGACACCATCAAGCGCCCCCAAATCACGCTCAAGCGCCGTGATCTCGGACTGCTTGCGCTCCGCATCATCCGTCGGCCAGATAAACGCGTTCACCTGCTCTGCGCCGCCATGAATAACCGCATACCGCTTTCCGGCATGGGAAAAGACCAACCGACCGGGAAGGCCGCGCATCCAAAGACGGCTTTCATCCGAGACTTGTTTGCTGGCATGGGCGAACCATTCCGCCGACAGCCGGTCACAGGTTGCGCCCTCCTCAAACCCGCACCCGCAATCGGGCGCGTTAAAGCCCAGCGAGTCTTCGCAATTTCCCGCAACAACCGGGCATCCGAGCGCGCGCACGGTCTGTGCCGTCCGCTCCGCTTCCGCCGCATAGGCGCACACATCGCCTGTACAAATCATTTGCGCCGGCGCGATGCCGAGGCGCTCGGCAACGGCCATCAGGGCGTGAAGCGCGCGCAAATTCGAGTAAGGCCCGCCGAATAAAAGCAGGGGGCCCGCCAGTTCTCCCAGATCAACTGTATCCCTCGCCATTCGAATCCCTTCACTCTGCCGCTCAGTCACCATATAGCCTGCAACAGCAGTTCAGGCATACGGGGAGAGTTCGATGGCCGCAGAGCCTTTGGATACAGCAATCGAAACCGGCGGCGGTTCGCTTTGGACCGCAGGGGCAATTCTCGGATTGCTTGCATTGTCGGCGTTTTTCTCAGGCTCGGAGACGGCGATGACCGCTGTTAGCCGGGCAAAGCTGCGGCGCTTGGCTGATCAGGGTTCAAAAGCGGCGCGGCGTGTTGTCGGCCTGACCGATGACGGTGAGACGCTGATCGGGGCAATCCTGATAGGCAATAACGTTGTCAATATCTTAGCGACATCGCTGGCAACATCGCTTGCGCTGTCGATGTTTGGAGATTCCGGTGTCGCGATTGCGACTCTGGTGATGACGGTGCTGGTGATGATCTTCGCTGAGGTCCTGCCCAAGACCTACGCGTTCGCGAATTCCGAGAAGGCGGCGCTGATCGCATCGCGGCCCATCGGCGCGCTCGTGAAAATATTCTACCCCGTTGTTATGGCGGTACAATTTATCGTCCGCACAACATTGAGCAGCATCGGTATCAAACTCGAAAAAGGCGCGCACGTCCTGTCGCACGAGGCGCATGAGGAAATTCGCGGCGCGATTGACCTGCACCATTACGAGAGCGGCAGTGTCGAAAAGAGTGACCGCGACCGCTTGGTCGGGGCGCTTGATTTGGGGGATCGTGAAGTCTCCGAAGTTATGATGCACCGTCGTAACATTATGATGTTAAACGCTGATTCACCACCTCAAGACCTCATCGAAGCTGTTCTGGAAAGTTCGTACACCCGCATTCCGTTGTGGCGGGACGAGCCGGAAAACATCGTGGGCGTGATTCACGCGAAGGATCTGCTGCGTGCGGTTGATAAACTGATCCGCCGTGACGCGGGCGGCCTTGAGGGTGTTGATAAACTTGATATTTTGAAGATCGCGATGGAGCCGTGGTTCGTTCCCGACACCACCTCGCTGGCCGATCAACTTCGGGAATTTCTTAGTAAAAAGAGCCACTTCGCGCTGGTTGTTGACGAATATGGTGCGCTTCAGGGCCTTATCACTCTGGAAGACATCATCGAAGAGATCGTCGGCGAGATCGAAGACGAGCACGACATCAAAACCGACGGCGTCACCCGCGAGGCTGACGGCGCGTTTCTGGCGGATGGCACCGTGACGATCCGCGACTTAAACCGTTATTTTGATTGGACTTTACCGGATGAAGAAGCCACGACAATCGCGGGCCTTGTCATCCACGAGGCGCAGGCGATCCCTGCCGAGGGTCAGAGTTTCGTGTTCCACGACTTCCGTTTTGATATCGTATCGCGGGTGCGCAACCAGATTACGCAACTTCGGATCAGGCCGCAAAGGCGCGTTTAGTGTGGGAAAACTCTCAGTTTCTGATGCAAAACTCTGAAAGCGACAGGGAAAACCCGCGCCGGACCCGCTGAAAACTCTGAAAACCGCTCCGCAAGCCGGATGGAAAGCCCGAAATGATCTCACGCAACCGCACCGCGCTGATCTTCACCGCCTTCGGCGCACTCGCGGCGGTGGCCGTGCTCGGCGTGATGGGTCGCGGTCCCGTGCCGCCCGAAGCCATCGCGATGATCGCCTTTTCGACATTTGCAGCGGGCCTGACGGGATGGTTGCTGGCGCACAAGCTCTCAACCCCCTTCCGCGCGTTTGCCATTCTGACGGGCGCGGTGGTAATGCTGGGTTCGCAAATTCCCTTTGCGATCATCACCGCCACATATTTCTGGTTTCAGGAGCCTGTGTCGCTCGGGCAATACGGCCAGTCCATCGCGCTGCTGATTGTCGGCGGCTGGTCGGTCGCGGGCATCGCCCAGACCGTTGCGGGCGCGGCGGCGGGGTGGCTTTTGCACTGGATGGGCAATCATCACGACGGCGAAGAATAAGCGGCGCGGCCCGGTCACATCGTGACGTCAGGTCTTCATCGGACGCACCAGCGCGCCGCTCTCGTTGGTCGGTCCGAAAACCGACCAACTGCCGCTGTCAGTCTTACGCCCGCAATCACGCGCGGAAGCACCAGCGCGCCGCTCTCGTTGGTCGGACCGAAAACCGACCAACTGCCGTTGTTAGGCTTACGCCCGCAATCACGCGCGGACGCGTTTGCTTTGCAAACGCTATAGGAACAACTGATAGCTCGCTGCTGTATACGTGAACCCGCCCATACCGTTATCGCTGACATAACCGACCGACGGATAAGGCATGTGATAGCCGATGAACGGAATCCCGTCTGCGGCCAGCATTCCGAATACTTTCTTGCGTGATGCTGCTGCGCCCTCCTTGTCCATGTCGAATTTGACATGCCAGTCGGGGCGTTCCAGCGACGCAATAAAGTGGTTGGCGGTATCGGCGGTAATCAATAACCGCTTACCGGCACTTTCGACATGATAGACGGTGTGGCCCGGCGTATGGCCGTTTGCGGCGACGGGATCAATGCCGGACACCACGGACCCGCCGCTGCGGATAAACGTCATTTCTTCTGCAAACGGGACAACGTTCTTCATTGTCAGGGCGTGTTCCTGCCCGACCCAGTGGTCATATTCCTTAGCGGTCGTGACATAGCGGGCATTCGGAAAGGCCGGTTTGCCATCGACCATCATCCCGCCGATATGGTCGCCGTGGAAGTGGGTCAGCACCACAATATCGACGTCGCTGGGCTTATAGCCCGCCTCGGCCATGCGCGCGCGCAGCTTGCCTGCGGTCGGGCGGGCGGTTCCGTCATTGCCGGTATCGAACAGGATCAGCTCGGAACCGGTATTCACCAGAGTAACAGTAAAACCGATCTCCATTTTATCCGAAGGCAAGTTATGCGCCGCCGCCAGGTCGGCAACATCATCGGGAAACTGGTCTTCGCCAAAGATCGGATGCGGGCCGTTCAGCGTCACCGCCCCGTCAAAAATTGTCGTCACTTCGAAATCACCCAGCGGAAACCGGAAATGCGTCGGGCGGACCGGCCCCATCATCTTTGCTTTTGCAGTGGCGGGCGTCGCGTGTATCAGCGCGGGCGCCGCGAGGGCGCTGCCCAGCGCCGCCAATGTCGTACGTCTTGTGAAATCAGTCATCGCCAGAACCCCTATATGAGTACGTTGAACGGTTAGAGGTAAATCGAACCGCAGGAAAAACGACCCATCCGGTCAATTTCGCGATCAATTATACGGCAGACAACGGCGCGGCCCGTTCCGTACATTGGCAGGAAAAAGCCGCGCAAACAGAAAACCCGTAAAAAGTGCGATCTCTACCGATTGCTTTGGGATCACCTTACAACCTTACAATATCCTGAACAACCGTAGAAATCCTGCCTTTCGGCAAGTCAAATAAATCAAACACCGTAATAAATACGCCATATAGAAAAACATTTATCATTATACACTGCCTGTTTTTACTGCCTTTCAGGAATGATTTACTGACAAAGACTATTTTACACCCAACGAATACGGACAAAAACAATAATACGACTGAGGGGACGGCAGATGAACACTTACAGGCATTGGCGCGACGACCGTCGTGGTTCTGTTTCAATGATGGCGGGTCTTGCATTTCCGATCGTGGTCGGCATTGCCGGTTTGGCTGTCGAAACGTCTTTTTGGAACAACGAAAAGAACAAGACGCAGACCGCAGCCGACTTTGCGGCCCATGCCGCGGCCATCGAATTGGCGAAAGCCGGCCCCGACCAGCCCTTGGCCGATGCCATCGCCATCAGTCAGGCAAAGCAGTACGGCTTTAATCACACCCAACTGACCACCGCGGTCAGCGACGGCGACGAAGGTCTGCGGGTTGACGTTTCGATCACCCAGCCTGTGAAGCGTTACTTCAGCCGTTTGTTCAGCGACTCGGACCTCGACGTCAGCGCGAATTCGAGCGCGATTGTTGAAAGTGCGGGCGAGGCATGTCTGGTCGCCCTTGATCCGAACGGCGACGGTGTTCAGTTCAGCGGCGATACCGATGTGACGCTCAACAAATGCCTTGTGGCATCCAACTCGGAAAGATCCAACGGTTTCGAGGTCAGCGGCTCGGCGACGCTCGCGGCGGCGTGCGGCGGTGTCGTCGGCGGCAAGAACGTGAATGACAGCGCCATCACGTTCAGCGATTGCAACAAGGTCCGCGAGGGCATCAGCCCGGTCATTGACCCCTATGCCGACATCCCGATGCCCGCCATCGGGACCGGCTTGCTCTCCAGCTGCGTCAGCACGGGTTCAGGCAAAGGCAAGAATTCAGGCAGCACCCCTCTGGCGAGCGGTCTTTACTGCGGCGGCCTCACCTTCTCGGGAACCCAGCAGATCGAGGACGGTGCAACCATCGTGATACAGGGTGGCCGCCTTAAAAATCAGGGGCAGGCAACGCTGATCGGCAATAACGTCACGATTATTCTGATGAACGATGCGCAGGTCTTTCTGACGTCGCAGGCGACACTGAACCTCAGCGCAAAGACGACCGGTGACTATGCCGGGCTGATCTTCGCGGGTGACAAAGTCACGCAATCGACCAACCACCGTTTCGCGGGCGGCTCAGACAGTCGCCTGACCGGCGCGGTCTATCTCCCGACTGACGAAATCGAACTGCGCGGCGGTGCGAATATGGAAGTCGGCTGCCTTCACTTCATCGCTGCAGAGATTGATGCACGCGGTAATTCAGACATGAGCAACAGCTGTGACGGCGTCGGCACCAAGCCGCTTGTCGTAACCGGCGGAATTCGGATGGTAAAATCATGATCACGCGCATGAAAAAGTTTGCAACCCGCTTCCGCAAGGAAGAAGACGGCGCGACCGCCGTCGAATTCGCCCTCGTATCACCGCTTCTGGCGGGCCTGTTCCTTGCCTCGCTCGATCTTGGCTCGACCGGCTTTACCCAGAACAAGCTGACCAGCTCGTTGCGGTTTTCGGCCCAGTACATTGCCAACGGCGGCACTGACCTTGATGTGGCCAAGGACGTGTTTGCACGCAGCTATGGCCAGTACGAGACGTTTTCGTCCAAAATCAGCTGCACGTGCGCCCGCTCACGCGCTTCGCTCGGCAACGACACCCGAACGGCGTCGACCGAAGGTGCAGACGAAATAATCAAGGCAATCAGCGCCAACCTCGAAGAAGCGCCGCAATGCACCGCATCGTGCGGCGACGACCCGGCAATCCGCTATCTGGAACTCAGCGCGGTGGTCAAATCCCGTCCGGTTCTGGGTTCGGAGTATACCGAAGTCACGAACGCTGTCTCTGTGAGGTTGAAATGAGCAAGCTATCACCGCGCCAGACGCTCGCCGCTCTGAAACGGGACCGCAGCGGCGCAACCGCCATCGAGTTCGGCATCCTCGGCCCGGTCTTTCTGGCCATGCTGTGCGGGATCATGTTCCTCGGCGTCTACATGTTCAACAGCAAGCGAATCGACGCGGCCACATTTGACGCGGCCCGTCAGGCAATGCTGGTCAGCGAGCCAAACCTGACAACCGTCAAAGCCGAAGTCGATGCAGCCTTCAAAAAGCTCAACCTCGACGGCGCGACGGTCAAGGTAAAGCTCGGAACCCGCCCCGACGGCGGCGAAGAAGCCATCATCACGGCGGAGTACACGATGCTGGATCCGACGTCGCTGCTGAACACGAAGGGCTTCGTCCACAACGTCGAATACCGCGTTCCGCTCTGGGAAAACTGATCCCGCGCAGCGGAAAACACCGCAAGGTCTGAAAGAGGTCGCTGCCGCGGCCTCTTTTTTTACGTCCCGCGCCGCGACGCTTGGCAGCATGGCCGCTCTTGGCGGTTGCACCCGCACAGAAAATCGTCCAGCCTGTAGCCCTGAATCAAAGCGGGGATCTGCGCGTGACAGCCATACTGTTTCGGAATGCCACGATCGTCGACGCAACCCGGACCGAGGCCCGTGCGGGTTTTGACGTTTTGGTCGAGGGTGACCGGATCAAAGAGGTTTCCGACAAACCCATCACGGCCTCCGGCGCGCGCGAGATTGACCTGAAGGGCGCAACGCTGATGCCCGGACTGGTGGACGCGCACGTTCACGTCAAGGCAACCGACCTCGACCTGTCGCGGCTCGGCATCAAATATTCCAGCTATATCTACGCCGAAACCACCAAGATCATGGAGGGGATGCTGCAACGCGGCTTCACCACCGTCCGCGATGCGGCAGGCGCCGACAAGGGTCTGGCCGACGCGGTGGATCACGGCCTGATTGCCGGACCGCGCCTGCGGGTCTGCGGCCTCGCCCTGTCGCAAACCGGCGGCCACTCGGATCAACGCCCCGTCACAGCGGCCAGCGATGTCAGCTCGAACGAGCGGTACAACGTCACCCAGCATTTCGGACGCATCGCCGATGGCGTGGACGAATGCCGCCGCGCCGCCCGCGACGAACTGCGCAAGGGCGCACACCACGTCAAGATCATGGCGGGGGGCGGCGTGTCTTCGCCGACGGACCCGATCGAGAACACGCAATACTCGATGGACGAGCTGATCGCGATTAATCAGGAGGCCGAGGCGTGGAACACCTACACCATGGCCCACACCTACACCCCCCGCGCCATCCAGATGTGCGTCGAGGCGGGAACGCGGACGCTCGAACACTGCAACCTGATCGACGAAGAAACCGCGAAGATGATGGCCGAGCACGACGCCTATCACGTGCCGACCAACATCACCTATTGGGCGCTGAACAAGCACGGCAAGGAATACGGCTTTCCCGATGTCAGTATCGAAAAACTGCAAGTCATCGTGGATGCAGGCCTTGGCGCAGTAGAAATTTCAAAGAACGCCGGCGTCAAAATCGGTTTCGGCACCGACCTGCTCGGCCCGTGCCATCACTATCAGGCCAACGAATTCGGCCTTGCCGCGCAAGTCCTCGGCAATCACGGCGCGCTGAAGGCGTCGCTCGAAACCAATGCCGAAATCATGTACCTGCAAGACGAGATCGGCAAGGTTCAGGCGGGCTTCAAGGCCGACCTGATTGTCGTTCAGGGCAACCCGCTCGACGACATTTCATGCCTTGAAAATGACGGTGCAAAAATCCCCTTCGTGATGCGGGACGGTATCGTCTTCAAGGACCGGCTTGATGCATAGGGCACTGCTGGCCACCTGCCCCGACCTCATCCTGAGGAGGATGCGTAGCCGCCTTCTCGAAGGGTGGATTACGGGCGGGACACGATGAACGCTTCGACGTACATTCTAATCACCGATGCCATCGTGGCCGAACGGCAAATCAAGGGATGGCGGCACGCGAAGAAAGAAGCGGTAATTGAAGGTGACTTCGATTTGCTCAAGACGTTATCACAGGCTTACCGCATCACAGGCTTACCGCGCGCACGCTGTGCAATCAGTAAGTTTGCACCGAAAGGGCATTCACCCTTCGAGACGGGCCTCCGGCCCTCCTCAGGGTGAGGCTTCGCAATAAGACAAGACAGACAAAATTTACTCAGGGAGAGAAAAATGACACTCAGAAAAACCCTCACGGCTGCCCTTCTCGGCAGTGCAATGCTTGCCGCTCCGGCCAGTGCCGAAGAGTTCAAGTTCGCCTTCCAGGGCGATGCCTCGACGATGGACCCGCATGGTCTGTTCGAGACATTTACCCTCGGTTTCCAGCGCAATGTTTACGAGGGCCTCGTTGCTCGCAACGGCAAGATGGAAATGATCGGCGCCCTTGCGGAAAGCTGGGAAAACACCTCGCCGAACGTCTGGACCTTTAACCTGCGCAAGGGCGTGAAGTTCCACAACGGCAATGACATGAAGGCCGACGACGTCGCGTTTTCGGTCGAGCGTATCAACTCCGAAGGGTCGGACCTCAAGACCGTTGCTTCACTGATCAAAGACGTCAAAGTCGTCGATGACTACACGGTCGAACTGCACACACCCGCGCCGAACCCGATCCTGCCGCTGCAACTCGAAATCTTCTACATCATGGACAAAGAATGGTCCGAAGAGAACGGCACGACCGAGGCAACCAGCGTTGCGGGCGGCGACGAGGGCAACTTCGCCAACCTGAACGCCAACGGAACCGGTCCTTTCAAACTTGAATCGCGTCAGACCGGCGTAAAAACGGTCCTCGTCAAGAACGATGACTATTGGGGCGAAATGGCCTCGAACGTCACCAAGGCGATCTTTACGCCGATCGATCAGGACGCAACCCGCGTTGCCGCGCTGATCTCCGGCGATGTTCACCTTGCATGGCCTATTCCGGTTCAGGACTGGAAGCGTCTTGAAAGCGCCGACGGCGTTGCACCGCTGACCGGACCCGAGGCCCGCACAATCTTTCTCGGCTTCAATCAGGAAGACGACGAGCTGGCGACGTCGGATATCAAGGGCGAAAACCCCTTCAAAGACGTCCGCGTCCGCCAAGCCTTCATGCACGCCATCGACATCGAGGCGATCAAGAAGAAAATCATGCGCGGGTCCGCCACCCCTGCCGGTCTGATGATTGCACCGCAGATCAACGGCTTTAACGCCTCGCAGAATGACCGCCTCGCCTTTAACGTCGAAGGCGCGAAACAGCTGTTGGCCGATGCAGGCTATCCTGACGGGTTTGAAGTCACGATGGATTGCCCGAACGACCGTTATGTGAATGACGAAAAAATCTGTCAGGCGTCGGCATCCATGCTGGCGAAAATCGGCGTCAAAGTGAACCTGCTCGCGCAGACCAAGTCGAAGTATTTCGGTAAAGTGCTGGCTCAGAACGACTATGACACCGATTTCTTCCTGCTCGGTTGGACGCCTTCGACCTTTGACGCGCACAACGTCATGTCCGCGCTGATTTCCTGCCGTGGCGGTGATGACAACCTTGGTGCATTTAACCTCGGCGGATATTGCAACCCTGCGATCAACGCTCTGACGGCGATGGTCCAGTCGGAAAGCAATCAGGAAATGCGCCAGAAAATGATCGAGGTCGCATTCCACATACACAAGCAGGAAGTCGGCCACATTCCTCTGCACCAGCAACCGCTGTCATGGGGCGTGTCGGAAAAGGTTGACGTGATCCAGCGCCCCGACAACATCTTCGATCTGCGCGACGCTGTTGTGAAGTGAGAGACGACCGCGAAGCGGTGAAAACGCTCCGGTGGGGCGTTTTCAGTCTCGAACGCCCTGAGCCATGCGAAGGGCTGATATAAAAAATCGCTGATCCGGCCCCGCATCCGGGTCAGCGAAGGATGAAACCGCCCCTACCCGCACGATAAAGTGACAGGACTCCATGATTTCCTTTATCTTCAAGCGCGTGTTCCAATCCGTTATCGTCATGCTGACGGTCGCGCTGATTGCCTTTGCCCTCTTCCGGTTTGTGGGTGATCCGGTGAACAATATGGTCGGGCAGGACACAACACTTGAGGAGCGCGCCGAGCTGCGCGACCGCCTCGGTCTCGACGACTCGTTCTTTGTCCAGTTCGGACGCTTTGCGAAGAACGCCGCACAGGGCGAGTTCGGTATTTCCTACCAGCACCGCCGCCCCGTCTCCGAGCTGATCGCGGAACGCGCCCCGGCAACGCTGGAGCTTGCCCTGATCTCGGCGTTTATCGCCACGGCCATCGGAATTTTTATGGGCGTCTATACGGCCATTCATCGGACCGCGTTGCTGTCCCGCGCGATGATGACGATTTCGCTCATCGGCATATCGCTGCCCGTATTTCTGACAGGCATTTTGCTCATCCTGCTGTTTGGCGTGATTTTGCGATGGCTTCCGACCTTTGGGCGGGGCGAGGTCGTTCAACTGGGCTGGTGGAGCACGGGGCTTTTGACCACCTCGGGTCTCAAGGCGCTGATCCTACCGGCAATCACGCTGGCCTTGTTCCAGATGACGCTTATTATGCGCCTTGTCCGCGCCGAGATGCTCGAAGTTCTGCGCACCGACTTTGTAAAGTTCGGACGCGCGCGCGGGCTGCCTGACCGGTACATCCACTTCAAAACCGCACTGAAAAATACGATGGTTCCGGTTATCACAATCATCGGCCTGCAACTCGGTGCGGTCATCGCCTTTGCCATTGTGACCGAGACGGTGTTCCAGTGGCCCGGCATGGGCTTGCTGTTTATTCAAGCCGTCCGCGAAGTGGATATTCCGATCATGGCCGCCTATCTCGTGATGATCGCGCTGATCTTCGTGGTGATCAATCTGATCGTCGATATTCTCTACTACGTTGTTGACCCGAGGCTTCGCGTCGACCGTGCGGCGACGGGACACTGATATGACAGACGCCACCAACACACGCCGCGTCCCGCGCACCCGCATCGGCCGGTTTTTCGACAGCGATATCTGGTACAGCTTCATCCGCTCGCCGCTGGTGATCCTGTCCGCGCTGATTTGCATTGCATTCTTCGTGGCCACGATCTTCGCGCCATGGGTTGCCCCGCATAACCCGTTCGATCTTGCCGCCATCGACCTGATGGACTCCAGCCTGCCGCCGTCCTGGCTGGAGGACAGCGACCCGCGCTTTTTGCTCGGTACGGATGATCAGGGCCGCGATATCCTGTCGACCATCATCTACGGCGCGCGCATTTCTCTGATGGTCAGCCTCGCCGCCGTTGCCTTTTCGATGGTTCTCGGCATCACGCTGGGGCTGATCTCGGGTTATGTCGGCGGACGCACGGACGCGATCATCATGCGCGTCGCGGACGTACAACTCGCCTTCCCCGCCATCCTCATCGCCATGCTGATTGACGGGGTCGTCAGGGGACTGCTGCCGCGAGAAATGCACAGCGACGTCGCGATCTATGTGCTGATCTTCGCCATCGGTATTTCCGGCTGGGTACAATACGCCCGCACCGTGCGCGGCTCGACCCTTGTCGAGAAAAACAAAGAATATGTGCAGGCCGCCCGCGTTATCGGCATCGGCCCCATCACCATCCTGTGGCGGCACGTTCTGCCGAACGTCACCGGCCCCGTCCTTGTGATTGCCACCATCCACCTCGCCATCGCGATTATTACCGAGGCTACGCTGTCCTTCCTCGGCGTCGGCGTTCCGCCCACGACCCCGTCGATGGGAACACTGATTCAGGTCGGACAGGACTACCTGTTCTCCGGCGAATGGTGGATTACGATCTTCCCCGGCATCGCCCTCGCCGTCCTCGTCCTCGCCATCAATCTCTTCGGAGACTGGCTGCGCGACGCATTGAACCCCAAGTTGAGATAACCGCATGACCCTCCTCACCATCAAAGGCATGCGCGTCGAGTTTCCGTCCCGCCGGGGCCATGTCACCGCTGTTCAGGACCTGACGCTGGAGGTCGCCCCCGGCGAAATCCTCGGTGTCGTCGGCGAATCCGGCGCGGGCAAATCCACCATCGGCAACGCCATCATCGGCCTGCTCGAACCGCCGGGCGAGATGACCGCCGGAGAGATCACCCTGAAAGGCGACCGCATCGACACGCTCGATGATGTGCAAAAACGGGCCGTGCGAGGCTCTCGCATCGGCATGATTTTCCAAGACCCGCTCACCTCGCTCGACCCGCTGCAAACGGTCGAGACGCAGTTGATCGACACCATCCGCGAAAACCTCGGCGTCTCCCAATCCGAGGCGAGCGATCGCGCCGTCGCTCTGCTGGACGCCGTCGGCATTCCCGATCCGGCCATCCGCATCAAACAATACCCGCACCAGTTTTCGGGCGGTATGCGCCAGCGCGTCGTCATCGCCCTTGCGCTCTGCGGCGAGCCGGAGCTGATCATTGCGGACGAACCGACAACCGCGCTTGACGTGTCGGTTCAGGCGCAGATTCTCGATCTGATGAAGGGCCTGTGCCGCGACCGCAATGTCGGCATGATCCTGATTACCCACGATATGGGCGTGATTGCCGAAACCGCCGACCGCGTCGCCGTCATGTACCGGGGCCGCGTTGTCGAGACCGGCACGACCGAGCAAATCATCAACGCGCCGACGCACGAATACACCCAAAGCCTGATCTCTGCTGTGCCGCCACCGGGCCGCCGCCTCGCCCGTTTTCCGCTCGTCACCTATATCGAAGACGCGCAGGAGCGCCCCGAGGGTCTCGACCTCGCAACCCACTGGCTCGGCCAGTCCCGCGATTACGGCGCGGCCAGCGAGACGCTGCTGGACATCGAAAACCTGCACATGCGCTTTGTCACCCGCGCCTCGATCTTTCCGTCAAAACGCCTGTTCATCGACGCGGTAAAAGACGTCAGCCTGTCGATCAAATCCGGCGAAGTGTTCGGCATCGTCGGTGAAAGCGGATCGGGAAAATCAACCATCGCGCGGATGGTGACCGGCATCTACAAACCGACCTCCGGCTCCATCCGCTTTGCAGGGCAGGAAATCACCGGCCTCAGCCGTCAGGACGCCGCGCCGATGCGCCGCCAGATGCAGATGATTTTTCAGGACCCGTTCAGCTCGCTGAACTCGCGGATGCGGGTGCGGGATATCATCGCCGAACCGATCCACTTTCACGGCCTCGCCGCCTCGAACGACGAGGCGCAAAAGATCGTTGGCGATCTGCTCGATGTGGTGGGCCTCGGCGCGCAGGCGGCACAGAAATTCCCGCACGAGTTTTCCGGCGGACAACGCCAGCGCATCTCCATCGCCCGCGCCCTCGCCACCCGTCCGCGATTTTTGGTGTGCGACGAGCCGACCTCTGCGCTCGACGTGTCGATTCAGGCGCAAGTGCTGAACCTGCTGAAAGACCTGCAACAGGAACTGAACCTGACGATGATGTTCATCAGCCACGACCTGCCCGTCATCCGCCAAATGTGCGACCGCGTCGGCGTCATGCGAAACGGCCAAATGCTGGAAGTCGCAGAGACAGAAACCCTCTTCACCAACCCGCAGCACGAGTACACAAAACACCTGCTCGACCTGATGCCAAAGTTCACAGGCTTCGGCGCACAGGCGGCGGAGTAAGTGACGAAAGACCTGAACGATTATAACAGCGGGCGCGACGGAAATCCATTCGCGACCGGCTGGGGTCAGGTCGGCTATCAACAGCAACAGGCGGCAAAAGAAGCCGCGCGGCAACGCGACAAACAGCAGGCGCAGGAGCTGGACCGGATCAGGGGCGGCGGTGTCGCATCGGGGCGCACCAACATTCTGGTGCTGGCGTTTCTGGCCGGAGTATTCGCGATATTCGGCGGAAAATTCGGTGCCCCCGATGATTACAGAATCTGGGCAGGCGGGGGCGCAATCGGAACCGGCATCATTGCAGGCTTTTTCTGGGAGCCGTTCTGCAAACTGATCAGGATTGCCTTCGTCGTAGCCGCAATCGGCGGCGTGCTTTACCTCTTGCTGACCGGCAACCAATAGCGGTCACTACCCACACTTAACGCTCCGTAACCTGATAGAACGCCCGCGCCAACCACTCCGGCGAAATCTCTACGCCCCATCCCGGCGCATCGGTGACGGTCGCGTGGCCGTCTTCAATCGCGTAGGGCGACTCCACAAACAGCCCCTCCTGCCACGGATAATAGTCCGCGCCTTCGATGGCGAACTCCAGATATTTGCCCGCATTCGGGATCGCGCGCAGCAAATGCATCGTGAACAGAGTCACCATCGACAGGTTCGCGCAATGCGGCGTGACAGGCAGACCTGCCGCCTCGGCCATCCGGCACACCCGCAGCGTCCGCGCGATGCCGCCGAGATAGCAAACATCGGGCTGCACAATATCAACGGCGCGCATATCAATCATCCGCCGCCACGTCGGCAAATCACAATCCTGCTCGCCCCCCGTCACATCAATCGACAGCGCATCCGTGACTTGCTTGGTCTGCTCCAACTCCCAATAGGG
>CALGNW010000320.1 GCA_937958345.1 uncultured Neomegalonema sp.
TCGCCAAGATTGCGCCGATGGTGTCCGAACCGATGCTGGGCGAAATCCGGCTGCAATGGTGGCGCGAGGCGTTGGAGCAGATTTACGGCGACGGCCCCGTGCGCGCGCATGAGGTGACGACGCCGCTGGCCCGTGCGGTGAACGAGGCGGACCTGCCCCGTGCGCCGTTTGATGCGTTGATCGATGCGCGGGCGGGCGACCTTGATCCGGCCTTTCCGGCCAATGAGGCGGCGCTGCACGGGTATATCTCGGCGACGGCGGGCGGTCTGACCGCGCTGGCGGCGAAGGCGTTGACGCCTGAGTTGGGCGCCGACGGTATGGCGGCGGCGGCGGATGCCGGTTTCGGGATTGGCGCGGCGCGGTATCTGATGGCGATGCCACAGCTTGTCGCGGCGGGGCGCAAGCCTTTGCCGATGGAGCTGGTCGACGGGTTGGCGGCAGAGGGCCGTGCGCGATTGGCGCGGGCGCGGGCCGCTCGGGGGGCTGTGCCGAAAGCGGCGGCTCCGGCGTTGCTGGAGGCGGCGGCGGCGGCGCATAATCTGTCTGCCCCGATAGCGCGATCCGATTTTCGGAAACGGATTTCGACGCTGTGGCGCGGTGCGCTCGGGCGCTGGTAGGTTAGCGTTTTCTGAGAACGTAGACCCATGCGTTCAGGTCTTTGGCCGGCATGTGATCGCCGTATTCGCGGTGGAGCAGGTCGGCAAAACCGGCATCGAGCAGCATGTGAATCCGGCCCTCGTAACCGCCATCCGAGATTGCGTGATCGTTGAGCGAAAACACGAACAGACCGGCGGGGCGCAGCATGGCCATGGCGTTGTCGAGCGCCTCGGGCGGGGCGTGGGCGGGATTGAGAACACCCGCCGCGTTGATCGCGTCATAGCTTTCCGCACGCTCTTCGTCGGGCCGGGTCAGGTCAGCCTGCCAAAGCGCGCGGTAGATGTTTTTGCCGCGCGCCTGCGCCAGCATCTCTTCGGAATAATCCGTGCCGTCCAGGGTTAGAAAGCCTTGGGTTTTCAGTGCCAGACCGCTCAACCCGCTGCCGCAACCGATGTCGAGCACCGGGGCGGTTTTGTCAGCGCCTGCGGCATCCAACGCTCCGGCACAGCGACCGGGAGTGACGTAGCCGCCCTGTTCCATTGCCGCCTCGTAAGCCTGAGCGAATTTGGCATAGTGGGCGGCGGTCTCGTCCAGCGATGTGTAGTGATAGATGTCGTCAAAAAACTCTTCGGGGTTCGGCATGGTCTCCTCCTGCCCCTATCCTTGCGGATGCGGGGCCGGAGTCAAGCGGCGGCGGCCATCCCGAGCCATTCGGCCCATGAGGCTTTCGCACGATCCGTATAGGCGCGGGCGCGGTCTTTTTTGCCCTTCCGGCCCTTGCGGATTTCGTCGGTCAAAGGCGGGAACAGGCCGAAATTGGCGTTCATCGGTTGAAAGGTCGCGGCGTCCGCGCCCTGTGTGATGTGGTTGAGCAGCGCGCCGTGCGAGGTGTCGACGGGCGGGATCACCGGCACGCCGCCCTGCATATCGGCGGCGGCAAAGCGGCCCGCAAGCAGGCCCATTGCGGCGGATTCGACATACCCCTCGACCCCCGTGATCTGTCCGGCAAAGCGCATGCGCGGATCGGCCTTGAGGCGCATCGAGGCGTCTAGCAGCGTCGGGCTGTTGAGAAATGTGTTGCGGTGGATGCCGCCGAGGCGTGCGAACTCGGCATTTTCCAGACCAGGGATTGTGCGGAGGACTTCGATCTGCGCACCGTGCTTCATTTTGGTCTGAAAGCCGACGAGGTTGAGCAGCGTGCCGAGGGCGTTTTCCTGCCGGAGTTGCACGATGGCGTGGGCTTTGACGGTCGGATTGTGCGGATTTGTCAGGCCGACAGGCTTCATCGGACCCCAGCGCAGGGTCTCGCGCCCGCGCTCGGCCATGACTTCGATGGGCAGGCATCCCTCGAAATAGGGCGTGTCTTTTTCCCAGTCTTTGAATTCGGTTTTCGGGGCCTCGATCAGGGCGGTGATGAACGCCTCGTACTGGTCCGCGTCCATCGGGCAGTTGAGATAGGCCTTTTGGTCGGCCTCGGTCTCGCCCTTGTCATAGCGGGACTGGAACCATGCTTTGCTGAGATCGACGCTGTCGGCGTGGATGATCGGGGCGATGGCGTCGAAAAATGCGAGGCTTTCTGAGCCGGTCAACTCGCTGATGGCTTGCGCCAGCGGTTCGGAGGTCAGCGGGCCGGTGGCGACGATGACATTTTCCCAGTCTGCAGGGGGCAGGCCGTCGATTTCCTCGCGTTCAATGGTGACGAGGGGTTCCGCCTCCAATGCGGCGGTGACGGCGGCGGAGAACTCGTCGCGGTCAAGAGCCAGCGCGCCGCCAGCGGGCAGGGCGGTTTTATCGGCCATGCCAATGATCAATGATCCGGCGCGGCGCATTTCTTCGTGCAGCAACCCGACGGCATTGGTCTCATGGTCATCCGAGCGGAACGAGTTTGAGCAGACCAGTTCAGCGAGGCCGTCGGTCTGGTGTGCATGGGTTTCGCGGACAGGGCGCATTTCGTGCAGCACCACGGGAATGCCAGCGCGCGAAGCCTGCCAAGCCGCTTCGCAACCTGCCATGCCGCCGCCGATGATGTGGATGGGTTTTGTCATGGCGTGGGCAATACCGTAAATCGCTGTGGTTGCGTAGTCCTTAAAATATAGCTATATTATAGCCATAATTTGCGAAAGGACTGTTATGCATGTTCCTGTAAACGAGGCGAAAACAACACTTTCGAAGTTGATCGAAGCTGTTGAGCGCGGTGATCGGGTCGTTGTTACCCGCCACAATACACCCGTGGTCGAGTTGGTTCCGGTGCGCCCCTCCGGTGTGCGGCTGGGTAGCCTTGCGCATCTGGGTGCGGTTCCGGATGCATTTCTTGCCCCGATGACGGAAGATGAATTGCGGGAATGGGACGCGATTTGAAAACGGTTCTTCTCGATACGAATGCTTGGACGATGGCTCTGACACTGGATCAAAGGCTGTCGCCAAACGCCCGGAAAGCACTCGAAAAGGCCGAGGGGATTTTCGTGAGCGCCATTTCACTGTACGAGATCGGACAAAAAGTGCGTCTTGGCAAATGGCCTGAAATGGAGAGTCTGGCGCGTGATCTCGTGGAGATTGCGACGACGGACAATTATACGCTGCTCGCCGTGACACCGCAGATCAGCCTTGATGCTTCCCTGCTTGATTGGGAGCATCGCGATCCTTTCGACCGATTTATTGCAGCGACAGCGATGGCGGAAGGCGTGCCGCTGGTTTCAAGCGATATGGCATTTGATGCGCTGGATGATGTGACGCGCATCTGGGATTAGCCGGAAGTGCAACGACCTGAACGGGGATGATTTCGACCGCGAAGGCGGCCACGCCCTGAACAGGCGTGACCATTTGATCAGTCCATCGCCCTAGAAGTTCAGCGAAATGTCGCGGTGGCCGGAGCTGCATGATGCGACATAGAGCGCCTGTTCCCTCGGCAGTTTTTCCTGTCCGCGCAAAGTGATCGTGTTGGCAATCGCGTCGCGATAGGTGATCAGTTCCGGCAACAGATCGGTTTCCGCTTTTGCCCGCCAGTCAAGGTCGCTGAGATAGGCTGTTTGCGCCTCGGCAATCAGCTCGGCGGCCTTTTCAGGTTCAGGCTTGCGAACGCGCAGGGCGCGGCGGGCCTTGGAGAGCAGGCTTTTGACTTCTTTTGTTCCGGCGACGTCACCGGCGGCGCGTTCCACTTCCTTGGCGATTTCTTCGCGCTCTTCGGGAGTGGCCGCGTTTAGCTTGGCCTGTAACCCGGCAAGGATCGGTCCGAATTCTTCAAGTGCCTGCCGGTCCTCGATAATCTCGATCGTCTCGAACAGCGGCTCGTAAACATTGTCGGAGTTCCGCCGAAATTTGTTTCGCGCGTCAGCCTCGGCGACGGTGAGCTTGTGGAAGGTCTCGTACTGGCCCTCCCATTCTTCGGGGATCGACGCTTCGAGTTCTTCGCGCTCGGCGATCAGCTCGCCGAGGTGCTTTTCGGCGTTTTCTTTTGCGTCGCTGCCGTCTTCGGCGCGGCGGGCAAAGGTTTCGAGTTCTTCCGCTTCATGGGTGATGGCGAGGATCTTAGCCTCGATTGCACGCACACTTCGGTGCAGCGGGCGGTAATCGGGGCTTTTGCTTTCGACCTCGGCGGCTGTCGTGTTGATCGTGTCCATCAGCGCGAAGGACTGCGACGCATTTTCGACGCTGTCACCCAGTTCTTGGCCCAGCTTTTTCGGCAGATAACTGACATCGGCTTTGGCCATCCGCTCGATGGCGGATTTAATTTGATCGCCGTCTGATGCGAATTGCTCGGAGACGTAATCCTCCATGCAGTATTGCAGGGCCGGATTGCGCGGTGGCGGTGCGCTTTCCGCCGTCAGCGACAGGCGCTTGGGCAGGTAGTTTACCAGCGACGGATACAGGCCGACGATGCCCAATGCGATTAACTGGAGACAGATAAACGCGATGACGCCCTTGTAGATTTGCGTGGTCTTCACGCTCGGCGGGGCGACCCCGCGCAGGTAAAACAGCGCAAAGCCGAAGGGCGGTGTCAGGAAGGATGTCTGGATGTTCAGGCCGATCATCACACCCAGCCAGACGGCGGTGATGTTTGCGCTGGGATCGGCCAGCAGGATCGGCGCAACAATCGGCACGACCACCACGGCAATCTCGATAAAGTCCAGAAAGAAGCCGAGGATGAAAATAACGATCATCACGATGACGAACTTTGCCCAGAAGCCGCCGGGCAACGCCTCGAGATAGCCCTTCACCAGCTCTTCTCCGCCGAAGGCGCGGAAGGCCGAGGTCAGCATCGCCGCACCCAGCAGGATGATGAACACAAGCGAGGTGGTTTTTGCGGTGTCGATCATCACACCGCGCAGGGTGTCGTCGATGCGATAGGTGCGAAAGCCGCTCCAGACAATCGACAGGACCATGCCGCCCACACCGATCAGAGCCAGCATGACGCCGAACTCGTCGTCGGGCGTATCGATACCCTTGATGTTGGTGTCATAGTTCGACACGGCATAGGCAATCAGGCTGAGCGAGAGGATCGCGATAATCGCGGGGATAAACGCGCTGCGCCCTTCCTTCAGGCGATAACCGGCCATGATCATTGCGCCGATTGCACCGATTGCACCGGCCTGATTAACGGTGGCGATCCCGCCGATGATCGACCCCAGAACAAGGATGATCAGAGCCAGAGGCGGAACCAGCGTGAGCAGAACCCGACCGTAGAACGCGCTGTCGTATTCGCCCTCGTAATGAACAGCGGGCGCGTATTGCGGGCGCAGGAAGGCGAAGAGCAGAATGAACAGCATGTAGATGCCGACCAGCAGCAGGCCGGGCACGAGCGCGCCCATGAACATGTCACCGGCAGAGGTGGAGAGCACGCCGTATTCGGTCGGCATTTGCAGCTCGCCCGTTGCGGCCTTGTAGAGCGAGGTGCGGGCGCTGCCCGCCTGATCGACCGCGCTGGCGAGTTGGTCGGCAAGAATGATGAGGACAATCGAAGGCGGGATAATCTGGCCCAGCGTCCCCGACGCGCAGATCGTGCCGCTGGCGAGGGCGGGCGAGTACCCGCGCTGCAACATTGCGGGCAGTGAAATCAGACCCATGGCAACAACGGTTGCGCCGACGATGCCCGTGGTCGCCGCAAGCAGCGCCCCGACAAACACGACCGAAATTCCCAGGCCGCCGGGGATCGGGCCGAACAGCTGGGCCATCGTGACCAGCAGATCCTCGGCGATTTTCGAGCGTTGCAGCATCACGCCCATGAAGATGAACAACGGAATGGCGATTAGCGTGTCGCGCTCGACCTCCCAGTAAATTCCCCTGAAGTTGGTCACTCCGGCTGTCAGCCAGTTTACCGCGCCGCCCTGTGCAAAATAGGCATCCGGATCACCCGCGAAGAAGTGACCGCAGACCGCCGCGAGGACGATGGTGATGATTGCGGAGCCGGGCAATGCGAAGGCAACCGGATAACCCGAGCCGAGTGCAAAGGCCATCAGGCCGACGAGGAGGAGGAGAAAATAAAGTTCCATGCGCGCGGTGCTTCCATTGAAACAGAGGGCAGAGGGCTTTCAGTCGGCGGGCCGGTCCGAAAGCCGGGGAGAGGCGTTATGACCGTGGGTCAGTGGATGATTTCCGAGCTGATCTCTTTGCCGCCGGGTTCGTTCCGGCGATCCGCTCTGGCGTCGAAGAACATGGCAACGAATTGCAGCATCATCGTCACGGCAAAGACAGCGAGGAAACCGGCCATGAAGTATTTGACGTACATGCCGAAGCCGGTCTGAGTCGTTTCGTACACGAGGATCGGGCTGTTGATGACGGCAGCCTTGCTCCACATGCCCAAAATCAGCACGGTCCAGCACAGGGACATGCCCAGAAGGATCGACCCCCATGAATTGACAACCGCGCGCTTTCGGCGGCCCATTGCGGCGTAGACGACATCAACGCGGACATGGCCCTCCTCGAGCAGCGTATAGGCGCTGGCGAAGAGAAAGAGGGCGGCGTACCAGAAGCGGACGAGATCGCCCATGAAGGCCTGTTCATACGAAAAGATAAAGCGCGAGAACACGATCAAAAGCTCGGCGACGACCACCAGCAGGGCGAGCCAGATAAAGCCGAGCGAGCGCGTCACCGCGCCGATCAGAATCCCGAGGATCACCAGCGGGACGTGAACGTAAAAGCCGCGCCATGAGGATTTGTTCATGCCCGATGCGATTTCGGCGCTGAAGACATCCTCCAGCATACCCTCGACGCGGATGAACGAGATAGCCGCGTCGACCGACCCGACCAGCAGCACGACCCAAAAGGCGGCGCGGACGAGAAAGCGGTTGAAATTGCTGACGATTTCGGCGTCTGTCCGCAGCAGCCTGCCGCTGGTCCGCTGGACATAAAGAACGGTCAGGATAATGGCGGCGGCGTAAAGCGCGAGCTGGATGCCCGATAGCAGGCCGATTTCGCCGGTTGATTGCCAGCCGAAGAACGGCGCGATGCCGGGCCAATCGTACCAGAATGTCAGGACGTTGTTAATGAGGAAGACGGTCATCACGGCCAGCGTGCCCCAGCCGAAGACGCGCGAGAGTGTGCCCGGTCCCGGTGGATTGAAGCTGTCGATATGGCTCGGATCTTCTGCAAGCGCCATGAGGTTCCCCACTCATTCGGCGCGCTTCGGTAGGAGAAGCGCAATTGGCTTGGTCATATACAAAAGGCGGGGCTGTGGGCCCCGCCTTTCGCGGTATTGCTAGGCAATAAAGACGATCAATCGCCGATACCGACAACGCGGTTACGCTTGATCGAGTAGCCGATGTCGGCAATCGCGAGGTATCCGCCGATGTCCTTGCGGGCAGCGGCAAAGCTGTCGTGTACTTTGGCAGCCAGCTCGCTGTGGTCGCGTGTTTCTTCAAACACTTCTTCGGCAGCTTCGCCCATCGCGTCGTAGACGTCGTCGTTGAACTCGCGGAGTTCGACGCCTTCTTCGGTCAGCAGCTTGTCGAGGTATTCGCCGTTGTTGGCGTTTACTTCGGCCATCATGCGGGCATTTTCTTCGTTCGATGCCGCCTCGATGATTGCCTGATGGGTTTTCGAAAGACCGCCCCACCATGAAGCGTTCATGCCGAGTGCAAGCTGCGAACCCGGCTCGTGCATACCGGGCCAGTAGTAGAACTTGGCCGCCTTGTGGAAGTTCATAAAGTAATCGTTGTACGGGCCAACCCACTCGGTCGCGTCGATGGCGCCCGAGACAAGGTTTTCATAAATCTGGCCGCCCGGCAGCGAAACCGGTGATGCGCCGAGTTTGGCGAGAACGTCACCGCCAAGGCCCGGAATACGCATTTTCAGGCCGTCAAAATCGTCGGCACTTTCGATTTCTTTGTTGAACCAGCCGCCCATCTGAACGCCGGTGTTACCGCAGGCGAGGTTTTTGAGGCCGAAGCCGTCCGCAACTTCGTCCCAAAGCTCCTGTCCGCCGCCGTATTTATTCCAGGCGTCGATTTCGGTGTAGGTCAGACCGAACGGAACAGCCGTAAAGTAAGCCCATGCAGGGTGCTTGCCCTTCCAGTAGTAGTCTGCCGCGATGTAGGCCTGGCTGTTGCCGCCTGCGACTTCGTCGAACGAGTCGAACGCACCGACTTTTTCACCGGCAGCGTAGTAATTGACCTTGATCTCGCCGTCCGTGAGTTCTTCGATACGGGCGGAAAGGCGCTGTGCGCTGATGCCGAGGCCGGGGAAATCACGCGGCCATGTGGAAACGATGTTCATCTCGGTCTTCGACTGCGCATGCGCAGGCGCAGCCAAAGGTACTGCTGCGCCAGCAACGGCGGCACCGCGGATAAAGTCGCGACGTTTCATGTAGTTCTCCCTGAGTAAAGACGCGTATGCGTCTGTCCCATCCCCCAGCTTGCGTCGGGTGGATTCGCGCAAACGATAGGTGCTTGGATACTGTCACGCAAGATAATTGCGTCACATGAGTTTTGAAATCTGGACCCATCGCAAGGGATGACTGGCCTGATGCCCGTTCAACCGCCGGTCCGAGCGTCGGGATCAACGCGAACCCATGAATTTCCGATGAGTGTTTCGGAGGGGCTGAAGCGCGTTTTGTAGGCCATCTTCCGGCAGCCATCGACCGAGTAGCCGAGGTAGACGTATGAAAGACCCAGCGCCTTTGCCAGATCGACGTGATCGAGAATGATGAAATTGCCGAGGCTGTCGCGCTGTCTGTCGGGATCGAAAAAACTGTAAACGAGCGACACGCCGTCCGCCATGACATCGGTGACACAGGCGGCGACCAGCACCGGTTCGCCTGCATCGTTTATCTCGTTATACTCGATGACCTGCGTGCGGACCGTGCTGTCCTCGACCATCGAGGCGAAATCGAGGGCGTCCATTTCCGCCATCGCGCCGCCCGCATGCCGCGATGCGAGGTATTTCCGAAAGAGCTGGTACTGCTCCTCGGTCGCCAGCGAGGGCCGCACCACACGGCGCAGGGACCGGTTGCGTCTGATCGTGCGCTTGTCCGACCGCGAGGGTTCGAATTCGCCCGCCACAACGCGTGTTGCAACGCAGGCGTTACAGCCGGGACATTGCGGGCGGTAGGCGACATTCTGACTGCGCCGGAAACCGTTGACCGAGAGGGTGTCGTTCAAATCAGCCGCCTGATTCCCGCGCAGGGGCGTGAACACCTTTCGCTCCATCCGCTGGGGCAGATAAGGGCACGGCTGTGCTTCGGTCAGATAAAAGCGAAGATTAGTGTGGTTCTGCTCGGTCATTATGCGGTGCAGTATCCTTAAAAAAGCCTGTTTCGCAAGGCCGCAAAAATCGCGTTACCGTATTATTCCGACATTATTTTTACGCGCAGGGGTTGGGTGTGTTGGCTGATGTGAGCGTAGACATAATAAGAACATTCTTGACAAGCCGCAAATGTTCCCATTATGTCTACCTCATCACTCACCCGAAAGGACACCATGCTGCGCGATGCCTCCGATCCTGTTGAACGCTATCGGCTGGTGCTGTTGCGCCTGCTGGCGGGGCTGTTCGTGATGGCGGGTTTGCAGCCGGGAACGGCGGTGGTCGAAAGCCTGCCGCGCGGGGTGAAATACGCGATTTTGCGGGTTTTGCGTCAGGCCGAGTCGGCAACGCGGCGGCTGGTGATGGCCGAGGCCGCCAAGCTGGATGCGGTGGAGTATGTGCCGCCGCCGAAGCGGGAGAAACCTGCGGCGCAGCGGTCGGGCGAGAAGAAGACCCGCGCGCCGCGCATGCCGCTGTTC
>CALGNW010000321.1 GCA_937958345.1 uncultured Neomegalonema sp.
GCCGGCGCGCCAAGCTGATAAAAGACGAACAGCGGTATCGCGATAATCAGCAGCAGACCGAACCAGAAGGCCGGAAATTGCTTGCCCGTTGCCTCCTGGCGCTTCCTTGCAAGCCAGGCAATCGCCCACGCCAGAACGCAAGCACCCAGGAATGCCCAAACGACCGTGCTGAACCCCTCAAGAAACACCGGATAAGAAGCATAAAGGCCGGTGACGTTCATCGGAAACTCGCCGAGGAAGCCCATCGACATGCCCGGCGTGCGCTTATCCGGCAGGGCGCGCAGAACGACAAAGTACCAGAAGAAGATCTGCAACAGCAGCGGGATGTTCCGCAACAGCTCGACATAAACCGTGGCGAACCCGCGCAGCACGACGTTGCTCGACAGGCGGAATATACCCATCAGAAATCCGAGCAGAGTGGCGGCGATAATACCGAGGAACGACACGATCAGCGTGTTGATGACGCCGATCCAGAATACATCGAAATAGGTCGCAACACCGGCGCGGGCTTCCATAACGAAAGTCCCGAGTGTCGTGAGCATGCGGAAACCGCTGGTCTCACCCAAAAACCCGAAACCGGATTTTTTGCCCTGCGTTGCGAGGTTCGTGATCGTATTATCAAGGATCCACGCGAAAAATGCGACGACAGCCGTCAGCAGCAGGACCTGAAAAAGCAGGCCGCGCGCTTTCGGATCATAAAGGAGAGACGTAAGTCCGGCGTCTCCCGTTTCCGAAGCGGTCGTAGAAGTCATGCGTGCCTCGATGCAAAATTTTTAAAGGGGAGGCGGACGGACCGCCTCCGAATCAAAAAACGCCGCCCCGTAAGGCGGCGCTTCTGTTGTATTAGCGGATTGGTGCAGCGTAGAGCAGACCACCGTTCGTCCACAATGCGTTGACCGAACCGGCACGCTCGAGTTTCAGCGGCGTGGAACCACCGACGTTTGCTTCATAGCTTTCGCCGTAGTTGCCAACCATGCTGATGACGTTCATCGCCCAGTCGTTCGACAGGCCGAGTGCTTCACCGAAGTTACCCTCGGTACCCAGCAGACGCTTGATGTTCGGGTTGTCGGAGTTCGCCATCGCGGCTGCGTTTGACGAATCGACGCCCAGTTCGTCAGCGTTGATCATTGCATTCAGGGTCCAGCGAACAATGTTGAACCAAACGTCATCGCCCTGACGGACGACGGGGCCGAGCGGCTCTTTCGAGATCACTTCCGGCAGAACAACGTGCGCAGCAGGATCAGCCAGTTTCAGACGCTGAGCGGCAAGGCCCGAACGGTCAGTCGTGTACACGTCACAACGGCCCGAATCGTAGGCTGCCACAACTTCATCGGCCTTTTCGAACGCAACAAGCTCAAAGCTCATTTTGTTGGCGCGGAAGAAGTCGGTGATGTTCAGCTCGGTCGTCGTACCCGTGTTGGTGCAGATCGATGCGCCGTCGAGTTCCAGAGCCGAGGTCACGCCGAGACCCGAAGGAACCATCATGCCCTGACCGTCATAGTAGTTGACGCCGGCAAAGTTCAGGCCGAGCTGCGTGTCACGGGTCATCGTCCAGGTCGTGTTGCGCGACAGAATGTCAACTTCGCCCGAGGACAGAGCCGTAAAACGCTCTTTCGCCGACAGCGGCGTAAACTTCACAGCGTTCGCATCACCGAAAACGGCTGCCGCAACACCTTTACAAAGATCCACGTCGATCCCGGTCCAGTTGCCCGAGTCGTCCTGGTTCGAAAAGCCCGGCAGGCCCTGCGAAACGCCGCACTGAACCGAACCTTTTGCTTTGACGTCTGCGAGGGTATCGGCGGAAGCGGCGCTTGCGCCGAATGCCATACCGAGTGCCGAAATCGCGCAAAGCGCATTCTTGAGTTTCATTTTTGTCTCTCCCTGAGTGTAGCCATGCCGTCCGTTGAATCACACGGATCACGGTCGGTTGGAGCCTGCATCACTAAAGGATTTACTTTCAACAGTCGAATCCGCACGGAATCGCGTTTTAAGCGAGAAAAGTCACCCTCTGTATTCAATTTACGCCATTTCAGCGAATCTAACCCAAAGACAACTCCCGTCATGCGGGATTCGACTCATCCTTCAGCCTCGGGGATGACCGCACCGCTCCGGCGTGCTAGCTGACATGGAAACACGCGGAGAAGAGTGATGAAAGACGGAACCAAAGCCACGCATGCCGGCAGACGTCCGAAGGATTATGACGGCGTCGTCAATCCGCCTGTCATGCACGCCTCGACAATCCTGTACCCGACCGTCGAGCACATGCGCAGCGAGCGCACGACCCGCGCAGGCGACTCGGTCACCTACGGCGTCCACGGGACGGAAACGACATTTGCTCTGGAAACGGCTATCCGCGCATTAGAGGGCGGATACCGCACGCGCCTCCAGCCATCGGGTCTTGTAGCCTGCACATTGCCGCTGCTGGCCTATGCCTCGGCGGGGGATCACGTCCTGATCACCGACAGCGTTTATGGCCCGACCCGTGCGTTCTGCGACGGCATGCTGACGCGGATGGGGGTCGAGGTCGAGTATTACGACCCGCTCATCGGCGGCGGCATCAAGCAACTGCTGCGCAAAAATACCACGGTCGTCTGGGTCGAAAGCCCCGGCTCGTGGACATTCGAAGTTCAGGATATTCCCGCGATTGCCGAGGCAGCCCATACCGTCGGCGCAACGGTGATCATGGACAATACATGGGCCTCGCCGCTCTACTACAAACCCTTCGAGCATGGCGTGGACGTCTCGACTCAGGCTGTAACCAAATACATCGCCGGACACTCGGATCTGGTCATGGGCAGCGTCACCTGCACCGAAGAAGCCTATGACAGGTTCCAGCGCGCACAGCAGGAGACCGGCATCTGCCCGTCGCCGGATGATGTGTTCCTCGCCATGCGCGGTCTTCGCACGATTCATGTCCGCCTGCCGCACCACATGCAGGCGGGCTTACAGGTGGCGGAATGGCTGGCCGGACGCGAGGAAGTCGCAGAAGTCATGCACCCCGCCCTGCCGACCGACCCCGGTCACGCATTGTGGAAGCGCGATTTCCTCGGCGCATCCAGCCTCTTCGCGTTTATCCTCAAACCGGAATTTTCCGGTCCCGAGGGCCAGGCCGCGATGCTGGACAATATGAATCTCTTCGGCATGGGCTTTTCATGGGGCGGGTTCGAAAGTCTGCTGATCCCGATTGATCCGCCGAAAATCCGCACGGCCACCCAATGGCCGCGGGCCGGACGGGCAGAGGGCGCGGTTATGCGTATTCACGTGGGTCTGGAGGACGTCGGCGACCTGATCGATGATCTCGATGAAGGCTTTGCGCGGCTTCGTGGGGCTTAAGGCTCTGGTCCTTGCGGGCGCGGCGTTGACCGCCCTGCCCGCCGGTGCAACAGAACTCAGGGTTTTTGCTGCGGCCTCGCTGACCGACGCGCTGGACGATGTGCTGGTGCTTTGCACGGCGACGACCGGAGACACCGCGACGGGGATCTATGCAGGCAGCGGAACCATCGCCCGTCAGATCGATCAGGGCGCGCCCGCCGACATTTATATCTCAGCCAACCCGCAATGGATGGACTGGCTGGAACAGCGGGACCGCATTGCCGGTGCGACCCGTGCCGACCTTTTGGGCAACCGGCTGGCATTTGTCACGGATACCGAAGACACGGACGTGTTGCGCGGAGAAGCAGGCAGCCCGTGGGCGTATTTTGCCGAGACGAGGATTGCCGTCGCCGACACAGGTTCGGTTCCCGCAGGCATCTATGCCCGTCAGGCCCTCGAAAATCTGGGGTGGTGGGAACAGCCGGATATTCAGGCCGCGCTGGTGCAATCATCAAGCGTCCG
>CALGNW010000322.1 GCA_937958345.1 uncultured Neomegalonema sp.
CGCACCTGCATCAACAAAGGCTTGGTACAGCGGGTTTTGGCGCGGCCCGCGGCTGACGTGCAGCGGCCCTTGTTTTCCGCGCCAATCGGGATCGCCGCCATGCCCTCCCGCGTGCCAGTGCTCCATCCGGTCGAAATAGGGTGCAACATCGGCATAGGACCATCCGTTCGCTCCGCTTTCGTCCCAGTGATCGAAATCCCTGGCGTGACCGCGCACATAGACCATCCCGTTGATCGAGCTTGATCCGCCGATAACCTTGCCGCGCGGACAGTGCAAACGCCTGCCGCCGAGATGGGGTTCGGGGTCGCTCTCATATCCCCAGTCATACCGTTTCATGTTCATCGGGTACGACAGCGCACCCGGCATTTGGATGAACGGACCCCAGTCGGTCCCACCGAACTCCAGAACAATAACCGAATGCTTGCCGTCTTCGCTCAGACGCGATGCCATCGCACTGCCTGCAGATCCCGACCCGATAATCACGTAATCAGCCTGCATCGCGCTCAATCCAGCAAGCGCAGAAGGGCATCGTCGAAGACCGCCCGCGCGCGCTTTGCAGTGATAAGGGTGGTGGGTTGCGCGGATTTCGCCCAAAGCCCGTCAATCATCGCACTGATTGTATCCGCGACAATTTCCACGCGATCCGCGGCGACCAGTGGCCGCAAGGCATGCCTTAAATTCGAGTGCAAGCGCGCTTCATAGACCCGCTGAACCCGTTGGAGTTCGGGTATCTCGCGCATCATTCCCCACAGGGCGAACCATGCATCGACCGTATCGGGCGCGAAATGAACCGGTTCAAAATGTGCGTCCAGAATCGCCCAAAGCCGATCAACAGGCTGCTCTGCATCGGCCATGCGCCGGACGATTTCGTTCGAAAGACCTTTATTCAGACGCTTCAGCGTCGCGACGAGCAGGCCGTCTTTATCCTCGAAATAATGTGCAACAATACCCGGCGACAGCCCGGCGCGCTTGCTGATCCGCTGTACCGATGAACGCGCGACCCCTTCTTCGTGGATGCACTGGATCGTCGCATCAATCAGCTGGGATTTCCTCAGCGGAGCCATTCCGACTTTTGGCATATTGGCCTCGTTCGTCTTTATTGAACGCCCCATCAATAAAAAAACATTCCCGCCGTCAAGCCGCGAATTATGGCGTTCGACCACGACAACGTCTGCCGGCACTTGAGCGTAAACCGGAGGCGTGGTTAGTCTCGTGCTCGTTTGGGAGGAAAAGCGAATGAACGATAAATCCATAGATGAACGACTGATTGCCGAGGGAATATCGCTGCCGGACGCTCCGGCACCGGCTGCGAATTACGTTCCGTTTGTAAAAACCGGAAATCTGGTCGTTATCTCGGGCCAGTTGCCGATGATTGACGGCGAGTGCAAATTTCTGGGCCGCCTCGGCGACGATGTGGATTTGGAAGACGGCGTGAAAGCAGCGCGCCTCTGCGCCGTAAACCTCCTTGCGAATTTGAAAACCGCATGCGGCGGGGATCTGTCAAAGGTCACCCGTGTTGTTCGTCTGGGCGGGTTCGTTGCCGCAACGCCTGAATTCGAGCAGCATCCGGCGGTTATTAACGGCGCCTCCGACCTGATGGCGGCAGTTTTCGGCGACGCTGGCGCCCATGCGCGTGCTGCGGTGGGGGTTGCGTCGCTGCCGCGCGGCGTTTCGGTTGAAGTTGAGGGCATGTTTGAAGTGACCGAATGACCCGCCTCTCCGAAGAATTTTGGGACAGACCGTTTGCGCATCGCGGTTTGCATGACGCGCTCAGGCCCGAAAACTCGCTGTCGGCTTTCAAGGCTGCGGTCGAGGCGGGCTATGGGATCGAGCTTGATGTCCAGCCTTCCTCGGACGGCGAAGCGATGGTCTTTCACGATTATACGCTGGACCGCTTGACCGCCGAGCGTGGCCGCACAGACGCCCGCACAACCGACGCCCTCGCCTCGGTCCGTTTGGGCACGACCGACGATACCATCCCGACGCTTGAAACCGTGCTGCATGAGATTGGCGGGCGTGCGTCAGTCCTTATCGAGATCAAAGATCAAAGCGGCGGATTTTCCCAAACCGACGGCGCGTTAGAACGGCGCGTTTGCGAAGTCGTGCAGGCGGCTGGATGCGTTAAGACCTGCGCGATCATGTCGTTCAATCCGTTCTCGTGCCAGCATGTGAAGGCGTTCCTGCCCGAGGTGACGCGCGGTATGGTGTCATACGATTTCGAGCACCCGCATGACGCGGCGGTCGATGCAGCGCACCGCGCTGACCTTGCTGCGCTGCGCTGGTTCGACGAATTTGACGCCGACTTTGTGTCCTACGGGGCCGATAGCTTTCCTTCGGCAGCCGTTGCCGGTTTGCGGGCCACGGGCATACCGGCGTTCTGCTGGACGATCCGGTCACCGGAACAGGCACAACGGGCGCTCGCCCATTGCGACCAGATTACGTTTGAGGGATATCGCGCCTGAGCGCGCGCATCGTCCACCAGTGCGACACGGCGGCGGCGATTATCACCACGCCAACGATGGTAATGAAAATCGAAATCATCGGCATGTCGAACCAGATGATCAGCGCATAATTGATGCACGCCGGAAACACCAACTGCCGCGCAATGCCGAGAAACATCGGAAAGACCGGTTGCTTTCGTGCCTGCAAAACCGCCACC
>CALGNW010000323.1 GCA_937958345.1 uncultured Neomegalonema sp.
AAACGCTGGGGCGTCGGGATTTTGGTCGGGTTTCCCGAACGGGACGGCGATACGATTTATAACTCGGTGCGTTTGTTTGACCGGACGGGCGCGCCGGTGGCCCTGTACCGCAAAACCCATCTGTGGGGCGAAATTGACCGCGCGCAGTTTTCGCAGGGCGCGGCGCTGTCGGAAGTGGTCGAGTACGGGGGATGGAAGATCGCGCTGGCGATTTGCTATGACATCGAATTTCCCGAAGTCGCCCGCGCCGCAGCCGTGGCGGGGGCCGAGGTGATCCTTGTCCCGACCGCCGCGATGAAGCCCTATACCAGCGTCGCGACGCAGATGATCCCGACGCGGGCCGAGGAAAACGAGATTTTTATCGCCTATGCGAATTACATCGGTTTCGAAAAGGGCATCGCCTATTTCGGTCACTCCACTGTTGCAGGACCGGACGGCAAGGTGATCGCCAGCGCGCAGGAAGAGGACACACTGGTCCTCGCCAAGTTGGATAAAGAAGCCCTGCATGAACGCCGCGCCGCCATTTTGCATATGCGCGACAGGCGCACTGATTTGTACGGCGGGGCCTGAGGTGAGTTCGGCCCAGCCCCAAATCACGCTGTTCGGGCCGGACTTTCCCTTTGCATATGACGATTGGCTTGCCCACCCGGACGGGTTGGGGGCTGTTCCCGCCGATGCGCACGGGGCCGAGGTTGCGGTGATCGGGTCGGGGATTTCCGGTCTGGTTTGCGCGTACGAGCTGATGCGGATGGGCCTGAAGCCTGTTGTCTACGAATCCGGCCAGTTCGGCGGGCGTTTGCGCTCGCAACCCTTTGAGGGGGCGGATGGTGTGATTGCGGAATTGGGCGGGATGCGGTTTCCGCTCTCGTCGCAATGCTTTTGGTCCTATGCGGACAAGTTGGGGCTGGCGGCGCAGGATTTTCCCAATCCGCTGACGAAGGCCGCCGGATCGACGGTCATCGATATCGAGGGCAAGACCCATTACGCCGAGACCGCCGCCGATTTACCTCAGATTTTTCAGGAGGTGATGACGGCCTGGGATGCGGCGCTGGAAGAAGGCGCGAACTTTACCGCATTGAAGGCCGCGATCCGCGCCAAAGACCCCAGGCGCGTTGCCGAGATTTGGGGGCCGATCACGCGGGCGTGGGACGAGCGGTCATTCTATGATTTTCTCACCACGTCGGAAGCGTTCTCCAAGCTGTCGTTTCATCATCGCGAGGTGTTCGGACAGGTCGGTTTCGGTACGGGGGGCTGGGATTCCGATTTCCCGAATTCGATGCTGGAAATTCTTCGTGTCAATGCGACCGAGCAGGACGACGATCAACGCTTTATCGTCGGCGGCGCCGAGCAGGTTCCGCAGGGGTTATGGCGGCGCGCGCCCGACAGGATGGCGCATTGGCCCGCCGGAACGACGCTGGCCTCGCTGAATGGCGGAGCGACAAAACCCGGCGTCACCCGGATCTTCCGGGGCGCGGACGACCGCCTGGCGGTGACGGACCGCTGGGGCCGGATGCGCAGCTATGCCGCGGTCATCGCGACCTGCCAAAGCTGGTTGCTGACAACCGCAATCGAAACCGAGGAAAACCTGATCGGCGCGAAGCTGTGGCAGGCGCTGGATCGCACGCGGTATATGCAATCCTCGAAAACCTTCGTCATGGTGAACCGTCCTTTCTGGAAGGACAAAGACCCCGAAACGGGCCGCGATGTCATGTCGATGACCCTCACAGACCGCCTGACACGCGGGACGTACCTGTTCGATAACGGCCCCGATAAACCGGGGGTGATCTGTCTCAGCTATTCGTGGATGAGCGACGCCAACAAGATGATGCCGTTGCCGATTGAAAAACGGGTCGAGCTGGCGCTGTCATCGCTGTCGAAAATCTATCCCAAGGTGGATATCGCCAGCCACATTATCGGTGATCCGATTACCGTGAACTGGGAGGCGGACGACAATTTCCTCGGAGCGTTCAAGGGCGCGCTGCCGGGGCATTACCGGTATAACCATCGCATGTTCTCGCATTTCATGCAGGCGGGACTGCCTGCTGCCGAGCGCGGGTTGTTTCTTGCCGGAGACGGTGTTTCGTGGACACCGGCATGGGCCGAGGGGGCCGTGCAAACCGGATTGAATGCGCTCTGGGGGGTGATGACCCACTTTGGCGGACACTGTGCCCCCGGCAATCCGGGGCCGGGCGATGTGTGGGCCGAGCGCGCCCCTGTCGATCTGGACGCCTGAGGCGGTATGGTTCCTTTGTCCGAAAATGCGCGCGGGGCGCTTTTCATGGCGCTGAGCATGGCGGCGTTTGTCTGCAATGACGCGCTGATCAAGCTCGTGCTGGCAGACGTGCCGCTGTTTCCCTCGATCCTCATGCGCGGGATGGTCGCAACCGTTCTGCTGTTGATAATGGCGCAGTATAAGGGCGTGCTGCGACCGAGCCTGACCGGCAAGAATTGGGGTCTGGTCTTATGGCGCACGGCGGCAGAGATCGGCGGTACGCTTTGTTTTCTGACCGCGCTCGCGAACATGCCCATCGCGAACATTATGGCGATCTTACAGGCCGCGCCCCTCGCGGTGACGCTGGCGGCGGCGCTGTTTTTGCGAGAGAGCGTCGGGTGGCGGCGCTATAGCGCAATTGCCATCGGGTTCGTCGGCGTTCTCATTATCATTCAGCCGGGATCGGAAGGCTTTTCGATCTATGCGTTTTGGGCTATCGCGACGGTGGGGTTCATCGTTTTGAGAGACTTGGTCACGCGCCAGATGCCGACGGGGATTCCGTCTATCTTTGTTGCCCTGATCACCTCTGTCGGCATCACGTCTGTCGGCGGGATCGGAGCGATCTTTCAGCACGCTGGCGCGGTTGATATCACGACGCTGGCGCTGTGTGCCTGTGCGGCGGCATTCATCGTTGCCGCGTATCTGTTCAGCGTCGAGGCGATGCGCCATGGCGAAATCGGCTTTGTCTCGCCGTTCCGCTATACCGGGTTGATCTGGGCCATCGTGCTTGGCTGGTTGGTGTTCAGCGATGTGCCGACCGTCCCGATGCTGCTGGGCAGTTTTATCGTTGTCATCACGGGCGGCTATACGTTCTATCGCGAGCGCGCGGTGCGCAGGCGCGCGGCGGCGATGCGCCCTTTCGGGGCGAGTTAGCGCGTCTTGCATGGTCAGTGTCTCTAGGCAATTCTGCCCCAGTGTGATTGAAGCGGGTATCGCGTTTCAGAAAGTCTGCCTCTGTGACTGAACCCCGCCCGACCAATATCCCCCTCGCCGCGCTGTGGATGGTTGGCGGGATCGTGTCCTTTAGCCTGATGGCCGTGTCGGGGCGCGAGGCGGGCAAAGAAATCGAAACCGCCGAGTTGCTGACATGGCGCGGGCTGATCGGCATTGCGGTGATCGTTGCCGTGCTGGCGCTTACGGGGCGCTTCTCAGAAGTCAAAAGCGCCCGGATGCCGCTGCATCTGATGCGCAATATCGGGCATTTTTTCGGACAGTATTGCTGGTACTACGCCGTCACGCTGATCCCCTTGGCGCAACTCTTTGCGTTGGAGTTTACCTCGCCGATTTGGGTGGCGCTCTTTGCGCCGTTTCTGTTGGGCGAGCGTTTCACGCTGGTTAAGGCGCTGGCGATTACCGTCAGTTTTATCGGCGTGCTCATGGTCGTGCGGGTCTGGGCCGAAGGCTTTGTATCCGAGTTCAGCGGCGGACAGGTCTGGGGTCTGATGGCGGCGCTGGGCTTTGCGGTGAACATGGTCTGCACCAAGAAACTGACCTCGACCGAGACGACGCTGTGCATTTTGTTTTGGCTGGTGGTGATGCAGACGCCGATGGCGTTTTTGATTGCCGGAGAGCTGCCCGCTTTGCCCACAACGCCATGGATTTGGATGTGGGTGGTGATCCTCAGCCTCGCGGGGCTGTGCGCGCATTTTTGCCTGACCCAAGCGTTCCGCTATGCCGATGCGACCATCGTGACGCCGATGGATTTCGCGCGGTTGCCCGTGATCGCGCTTGTCGGCGCGCTCGCCTATGCCGAGCCGTTGCTGTGGAATGTGCTGGCGGGCGGAGCGCTGATCTTCCTCGGCAATTATATCAACCTGCGCTTTGCAGGGCGCTGAATTCTAACGCCGCACAAACTGGACAGTGTTGAACCTTGCGCGCATCTCTGCGGTGCGCGGGGCAAGGCTGGCGGGATCGTCGCTGGCGATGGCATCCGCGATCAGGGCGGCAAGCTCTGGCGCGTCGGCGGCGGTAATGCCCCACCGCACAGCCTCGGGCGTGCCGAGGCGCAGACCGTTCATGTCTCCGGCAACCTCTGGCAAGGGCAGCCCGATGCCACTGGCGAGCAGACCCGCTTGCCGCAGATGCTTGGCGAGGGCTTGGCCGCCGCCGGGGGCG
>CALGNW010000324.1 GCA_937958345.1 uncultured Neomegalonema sp.
TCCTGTGACACAAACGCGATCTGTTCGCGCAGCGAGTGCAGCGTCACATCACGGATATCCGTATCCCCGATCAGAATGCGCCCTGATTGCGGGTCGGCGAACCGTTCAATCATGCTGACGATCGTGGACTTGCCCGCGCCCGACGGCCCGACCAGCGCCGTCACCGATTTGGGTGTGGCCTGCAAGGTCACATCGTTCAACGCAGGCACATCGGTATAAGCAAAGCAGACATTCTCCAGTCGGATCGACCCGTCACCGATGGCCAGAACACCCGCATCCTCGCGCTCGCGCAACAGCGGCTCGGTATCGAGTAAATCGTAAAGCAACCCCGCGCCCACCAGCTTGGTTTTCAACTGAACGCTGACCTTGGCCAGCCGTTTTGCCGGATCATAGGCCAGCAGCATGGCGGTCAGAAAGGCGATGATCTCGCCGGGGGTTTTCCCGTTCTCGCTGACACTCCATCCCGCATAGAGAATGACAACCGCGATGGCGACGCCGCCGAGGGTTTCCATGATAGGGCTGGACCGTGCGCCGAGAATTGCCATGCGGTTCGCGCGCATCTCGACGCTGTCAATCGCATCGTCCAGTCGCGCCGTCATTTTGCCCTCGAGGTTAAAGGCCTTGATGACACGCACGCCCGTTGCCGTTTCCTGCATGCCGCTGACGATGCTGGCGAGGTTTTCGAACTGTATCCGCGCAACCGATTTAACACGCCGTACCAGATACCCGATGCCGAAAATGGCGATAGGCGCGACAACCAGCGTAATCAGCGAAATCAAGGGGTCTTTGATAAACATCACCGCGACCAGCGCGATTACGGTCAGCAAATCGCGGCCGACACTGGTGATAACCAGCTCAAGCGCGCTGCGCACGGCGGCGGTGTTCGTCGACATGTGCGTGACCAGATCACCGGCCTGCATCCGCTGATGAAACGCAAGGTCCTGCGACAGCACATGCCGGTACAGGCGTTTTTGCATGCCTGCAACAATGTTGTTGCCGATGCGCGCAAGAATGACCCGGTGCGCATAGGTGGCAAAGCCCTTGACCATAAAGATGATAACGACGATCAGCGCGATCAGGCGGATACGCGCGGGGTCGTTGGCAACAACGACATCATCGACAACAGACTCCATCATCCACGCTGTTGCTGCGGTCGTCACGGCAACGACCAGCATGAAAAAGAAGGCCAGCAGATAGCGCGGCAGATATTGCCGCCCGTTCTCGCCGAACAGCCGCTTGATCAGTGGCCACGATGCGTCCGGCCCGGAAAGCAGGGAATTGAACAGGTCGGTCATCCTTCTGCGACTGAATTCGCGGCAGTATAAGCAGCGCGGGACAGGGCGTCTACGCACTGCATTTTGGGCCTGGAATGCTTGAAGTAGCGCATTGCGGTGGGGATCCGACCAATGTGTGGCTATCACGCAACCAATGGCGCGTCAGTGCGATAAATTGGCCATCATCGGGAGCTGTCCGTCGGCCCCGACCTTTGCACACAGGTCAACCGCGCAGAATGGCCATCAGCTTGGGCCATGCCTCGGCATCCGCGATTGATTTGCGGCAGCAGAACGGATTGCAAAACCCGACAATCCGGCCATCAATCTCGGCAAGGGATTCGCCATCAACCGGATCGCCGGAATACGGACAGGTCGTGTTGATCGCGTCTTCTGTTGACCCTTGGTAGGGCTTGGCGGAAAGGCGCGCGGGGCGGGGCGCGGCTGCGAAATCGCCATCGGGCAGGTCGAGGTGATACCGGTCGATCACCCGCAACTGCGCATCCGCACAGGCATGCCACCGCCGGAAAGACGGGTGCGCATAGATTGCGTCGACATAGGCCTGAGCGGCATCGCTGATCCTGAACCCATAGGTTACAAACCGGGTTGCCACCGGCGCGAACATCGCATCGGCGGCGCTGAATTCACCGCATAGAAACGGCCCGCCCGACAGATCCAGCGCCCATTCCCAAAGTTCCTGTACCCGCGCCGCGTCGGACAGTTCGGCTTCGTTCGGATTGAACCCCGTATATCGTGCCCGCAAATTCATCGAAGGACGATCCCGCAACGCCCGAAAGCTCGAATGCATCTCAGCGGCGATCATACGCGCTCGGCGGCGCAGTACCGGATCCGAGGGCCAGATCCCCGCCTCTGGCTGCGCCTCGTGCAGTGTTTCTGCAATCGCGAGGCTGTCGGATACCGCCTGTATCCCTGCGGCGTCCTCGATCAGTAATGTCGCAACAGTTCGAACCGGCGCATAGTCACGCTGAAAGTCCGTGAACGCATCCGAATACATCGGTATGTATTTGGTCCTGCATGGAATGCCGAAGGCGTCGGCCATCATCCAGCCGCGCATCGACCAACTCGAATACGCATATTCTCCAATCAGCATTGTATAGGTCATCATCGCCCTCCCGTTTCGGGTGGTCATACAATGATCCGCCGCCGGAAAGCGAATTCTGTGCGCGGATTGAAACCCGCTTCGCCCGAAATACCTCAGGGGTATGGCATTAAACTCATTCGGTTCGGATTTTCGCGCGGTGGTTTTCGGCGCATCGGGCGGCATCGGGGCCGCTTTGGCGGTTGCCCTGCGCGAGCAGAGTAATCTCGGGCAGGTCGAAACGGTTTCGCGCGGCGGCGATACCGATCACCATTGCGATTACCACAACGAGGCAGACCTTAAGGCGACTGCCGCTGCCATTGGCGCGCGGGGGCCGGTGCATCTCGTCATCGTTGCCACCGGAATTCTGCACGGTGAGGGTATCGCGCCGGAGAAAACGTGGAAGGCGATAGACGCGGACGTTATGGCAGAGGTTTTCGCGATCAACACAATCGTTCCGACCATGATCGCCAAACATATGCTTCCGGTGCTGGCAAAGGACCGCAGGGCCGTTTTTGCGGCCTTGTCTGCGCGCGTTGGCAGTATATCGGACAATCGTCTCGGCGGCTGGCTCAGCTATCGGTCGTCAAAGGCCGCGCTGAACATGGCATTAAAGACGCTGTCGATAGAACTCGCCCGCGTGAACAAAAACGCAATGATCCTCGGGCTGCATCCGGGAACGGTTGAAACCGGCTTGTCGCAACCCTTTCGCGGAAATGTGCCTGACGGAAAGCTTTTCGCACCGATTCACGCCGCTCAACAGTTGCTCGGCACCATCGACCAGGCCCCGCCCGACAGCAGTGGGACCGTACTCGCCTATGACGGAACGCGGATTTTGCCCTGAGTGCCGAAAATAATTTCGATTGTAAGTGCCTGATTAAAAGTAATTAAATTTCAAAATTCGGCTCCAGATTAAAATGTTGATAATTTTGTGGAACGGGATCGGAGGATGCGCGTTAGTGTCGCACTAGGTAAAGTTAAATTCGCGGAGATGGTTCTGATGTCGCAATACGCTCGCCCGGGTAGTGAAGACCGCAAACTTATCTCGACAGCGATGTCGGCGCCGATGCTGGATGCCGAGACCGAGACGGCGCTGGCGCGCAGGTGGCGCGACGAGGATGACACCGAGGCATTGCACCAGCTGACGAACGCCTACATGCGACTGGCGATTTCGATGGCCTCGAAATACCGCCGTTACGGCGCATCGATGAGCGATCTGATTCAAGAGGGCGCGATTGGCCTGATGAAGGCCGCTGAACGCTTTGATCCGGATCGCGGCGTGCGTTTTTCGACCTACGCGGTGTGGTGGATCAAAGCGTCGATTCAGGATCACGTCATGCGGAACTGGTCTTTGGTCCGCACGGGCTCGACCTCATCGCAAAAGGCGCTGTTTTTTAATCTGCGCCGCCTGCGTGCCGAAAAAGAGCGCGAATTTGACGAACAGGACCGCCAGTTCGGTCTGATGAGCAACGGAGCGCGCGAGGCTGTGGCCAGCGCATTGCGTGTGCCGCTTCACGACGTTGAAATGATGGAGGCGCGGCTCGGCGGGTCCGACTATTCTCTCAACACCCCGCAGGGCGATGAAGAGGGCCGCGAGTGGCTTGAAACAATCGAAGACGACGGCCCGGTGTCTTCCGAAGCCGTGGCGGCTGAAGAAGACTTCTCCCGCACCCAAATCTGGATCGGTGAAGCTCTTGAAGTCCTGACCGACCGCGAACGTATGATTATCCGCGAACGTAAACTGTCTGACGAACCCTCGACACTCGAGGCGCTGGGCGGCGAACTCGGCCTGTCCAAAGAGCGGGTACGCCAGCTTGAAACGCAGGCACTGAAGAAAATGCGCGGCGCGCTCGAAAAGCGGCTCGGTGACGATGCCGGCGGCGTTATTTTGGCGACGTAACATGTGCGGAGCCTGCGGGCGGCAATCGGCATCCGGCTGAGCGGCCCAGCACCGATCCGTTTGCGGTTTTCGTGCATAGACTGCTAGCCTCTTGCGACACCGTCGAAAGAGGCTCTCCATGACATCCCAACCCGTTCGTGTTGCTATGTGGTCCGGCCCGAGAAACATCTCGACCGCCATGATGCGCGCTTTCGAGAATCGTCCTGATTGTGCCGTCTGGGATGAACCTTTCTACGCATGGTACCTGCAACAAACGGGCCTGCCTCACCCGATGCGCGATGCGGTCATCGCGGCGGGCGAGGCTGCGGATTGGCGGGCGATTGTCGCCGATTGCACCGCTACGCCCCTCGCTGAAAACCGGCATGGCAATCAGCCGTCAATTCACTACCAAAAGCACATGACCCATCACATGCTTCCCGGAATTGATCTTGGTTGGCTCGGTCAGGTGACAAATGCCTTTCTTATCCGTCGCCCGGAGGCGGTTTTAGCGTCGTACCACGACCGCCATACCGACATTGAACTGCGTGATGTGGGCTTTCAGGAACAGGCCGACCTGTTTGACCGCGTAGCCGATATAAACGGTGCGGCGCCGGTGGTTATGGACTCCGATGATATTCTTGCCGATCCCGCCGCCGCCTTGCAGCGCCTCTGCGATGCGCTCGGCATCCCGTTCGATCCCGCCATGCTGGCGTGGCCTGCGGGTCGGCGTGACAGTGACGGTGTCTGGGCCGCCCATTGGTATATGTCTGTCGAGGCATCGACGGGCCTCGCTAAACCCTCACGAACGCGCCCCTTGCCCGAGCATCTGCGCCCTCTGGCGGAGCAGTGCCGACCCTACTATGATCGCCTCGCACAACACAGAATTTGAAGGACGCCGCTCGTGACCGATTCTATCAGCCCGATGAGCCCGCAGGATGCCTTGATCGCGGTGACCATCGTGACCGCATTTGCCGACGACCGCATGTCGGAAAAAGAATATCGCGAGATTATGGGAACAATCAATCTGCTGCCGGTTTTCGTCAATTACGATTTGGACCGGATGTCGGGTATTATTGACGTTGTTCAGGCGTTTCTGGACGAGGAGGACGGGTTAGACAGCCTGATCGGCCTCGTAAAATCCGCCCTGCCGGATCATCTGTATGAAACGGCCTACGCTTTGGCCTGTGATGTTGCCGCGGCTGACGGATCGGTGGCGCTTGGCGAGATGCGCCTGCTCGAAGACCTGCGTCAGGGCCTTGATCTCGCGCGGCTGAATGCGGCGGCGATCGAACGTGGATCACGCGCACGGCACATGCGGGTATGACGTCAAAGGCACTTGTCGTCGGCGGTGGCACGATGGGCGCGGGCATCGCCGCAATTTTCTGTGCAGGCGGTTGGGATACGCAAGTTATCGAACCGAACGCACAAACTGCGGCGGGACTTCATACAGCAGTTTCCGATTGCCTGACGCAGCTTGAACAAACCGGCGACCTGCCGCGGGTGGCGGCGTCGCTTGACGCAGTCGAGTGGCCCGACCTTGATATTATTGTCGAATGTTTGCCGGAAGACCTCGCCGTCAAGCGGATATTTTTCGAACAAGCCGTTTCGCTGGCTCCGGCCGAAACCCTCCTCGTCAGCAATTCGTCCAGCTTTCCGATCAGCGCGATAGCCGAGGGACTGGATACCCGGGCCCGCATGGCCGGACTTCATTTTTTCATGCCCGCGCACCTCGTTCCGTTGGTCGAGGTGATTAGCGCAGACTCGACCGCACCCGAAACCGCCACCGCGCTGTGCGAGATAATGACGGCCCTCGGCAAACGCCCCGTTCATGTCCGCAAAGACATCCCCGGTTTTCTCGCAAACCGCATCCAACATGCGCTGATGCGCGAGGCACTGTCTCTTGCCGAACAGGGGATCGCGAGCGTTGAAGACATCGACGCTGCGGTGCAGCTCAGCTTTGGCATGCGGTTCCTCGGCGCGGGACCGTTCCTGCAAAAGGATCTCGCGGGTCTCGACATCCATCATGCCGCCGGCACGACAATTTATCCCGATCTGTGCAATGATCCTGTCCCCAGCTCGTTTATAGCGGATCGCGTTGCGCGCGGAGACCTCGGCGTGAAAACCGGACGCGGATTTTACGATTGGGATGATGAAACGTTAACCAAAGAACGCGCCCGCTATCAGGCGTCTCTGATTGCCGGTCTGAAAATCCTCAGGCAAGGCCAGCCCTGACAGCTTAAGCATTCTGCAATCGCAATTTGAGATAATTTCCTCTGACAACCTGACGGGTGGTGTTGAGGGACCTGCAATGGCGACTATTTATTCGATTTCGGTAACGCTGGACCCTCGCGGAGAGTTGGAAATTCAGCGCGACATGCCGCTCGCGCAATCGGACTATATCTGGTCGACATCGGCTGACGCGGGGGCGAGTTGGCAATCGTTTGCGCTTCCCGAGGCCGGATTGCATTCGACCGACGCCGATCCGGCGCTGCTTTATCGTGTGCAGGATTTTACACAGGAATTTTTCAGCCCTCTGTCTCACGAGAGTATTTTCTCGTTTCGCCGCGAAATGAACGCGGACGGTACAGCGACAATAACGCTCCACAACCCGGATACCGACCGCAATACAGAATCCGAGATCAGCGTAACGCTCGATCTGAATGATGCCTTTTCGTGGCAGTCCCAGCGACAGGAAATCAGCTTGCGCAGTCAGCGCGAAAGCGCGCTCGGCGATGACGGGTTTGAGAGTTTCAGTCATTTCACGCGAAGTCAGTCGGGAGACCTGACCCCCACCATCTCCGGGATCAACGACGTTGGTGATCAGCGCGTGTGGGAAAGCAAATACGCTTTCGTTTCGCCGACAGTCCCGGGCCGTGAAAACGAGCGGTTCACCGTCTACGACGATGGCCGGTTGCGCGCTGATTATGATGAACCGCTCGGCAGCTATCTTACCGAAAGTTTCGCCTACAGGACCGCCCCGCTGAATGTGGTGCGTTGGGAAGATCTGGGGGACAACGCCGCATGGCACAGCCGCACCGCGTCTTATCACGAGGGGCGTCTGGTCACGAATGACATCAGGGCGGATGACGGTACGGCGACAATCCACAATCATATCAGCGAGACGACCGTCCAAACCGATATGATCGACTTCAACGATGTGCATGACTGGGATTCTGCGACGTACTCTCGCAGTAATGGCTTGCGGACAGAATACCAACGGCGGTTTGATGACGGCACGAGCGAATATCGCTCCTACGAATATGATGCGGGCGTGCTGACGCGGGTGGTCGCGCAGGACGGCGACGGCACGTTGCGCGAAACCGGATACGCTGAAGGCATCCGCACAGGTTATCTCTACCGGGACGCAAACGACGCGCACAGCTGGACTCAAAAGCTGATGCAACGTGATGGCGCATCAGAGGTCCGGCAGGTCGTGTATGATAATGGAATTGAACAACTGACCGAACTCTGGGACGGCAACGTGTCGGGGGTTGTGCGCGAGGACACGGCAGATATGCGTCCGTGGACGTCTATAACGACCTTCTACGAAAACGGCCTGCGCAGCGAGTCAATAACGGTCGGCGATAACGGGACGCAAGCCGTCACATCTTTCGCGGTCAACGGCGAGGGCGACGCCCTTGTCAGTTCGCGGAATATTACTGTTTCCGAGTCCTCTGCGGACCAGTTCTCGTGGCTCGAAATCAATCTGAATTTCGACGAAGCGGGCAGTATCGCGGCACGGTCTGTTGACTATGCCGACGGACGTTTGCGTCAGGATATCTTCAGCGACGCCCAGCTTGTGTGGCGCAGCTGGACGGACCGGGGCGACGTATACGACTGGTATCAGATTGACGAGGTCTGGGATGGCGGTCAGCGCGTGTCACGCGACTTCATCTATGATGACGAGATCGCCTGATCGGTCTCACGCCGCGCGCGTATCCTCGCCAACCGGTTTATAAAGCTCGGACAACGGAACAGAGCGTCCGGTGTCCTGCACGACCCGCACGTGATGACGGCGCAGTAACCGCGGCTCCGGCACGCCGCAGCTATGCGCGATAAGGCCGACGCCATAGCGCAGTTTTTCGACAAAGTTCTTCACGCGCACGGATTTCTCTTCGACATTTAAACCCTTTTGCAAGCGCCGGTCATGCGTGGTGATGCCGGTCGGACAGGTGTTTTTGTTGCACTTAAGCGATTGAATGCAGCCCATCGCAAACATGAATCCCCGCGCCGTGACGACAAAATCGGCACCGGCACAAAAGGCCCAGGCCGCCTCGGCCGGGGTGAGTAGCTTTCCCGAGGCGATCAGGCGGATTCGTTTTGACAGGCCATGCTTGTCGCGGCTGTCTGCGGCCATCAGCAAGGCTTCGCGCAAGGGCAAACCGACATTATCCATCAACGGCATCGGCGCGGCACCGGTTCCGCCATCACCGCCGTCAATCGCAATGAAGTCCGGCGCGCTTTCGATCCCGCGTTTGTTCACCTCTTCAAACATCCGGTCCAGCCAGCCGCTGTCACCAATCACTGTTTTAAAGCCGCACGGCTTTCCGGTGACATCGCGGATATGTCCGACCATATCGAGAATATCGCCAATGCATTTCAGTTCGATATGACGGTTCGGAGAGATCGAGTCCTGCCCCTCTTCGATTCCGCGAATGGCGGCAATTTCCGCATTGACCTTATCGCCGGGCAGAATACCGCCCTTACCGGGTTTTGCCCCTTGGGACAGCTTTAGCTCGAACATTTTTACCTGATCATGCGCGGCTGCCTCGCGCAGCTTTGTGTCACTGAGGCTTCCGTCCTGCTCGCGCACCCCGTATTTCGCAGTGCCGATCTGAAAGACGACATCGCACCCGCCCTCCAAATGGTAAGGCGCGAGGCCGCCTTCCCCTGTATTCAGCCAGCACCCGGCCATCTGTGCCCCCTTGGACAAAGCCCGGATCGCGGGCTTGGACAGCGCGCCGTAACTCATGCCGGAGATATTGATGATTGAATGGGCGTCATAGGGCGTGCGGCAGTGCTGGCCGATGGTCACACAAGGCGGATTCAGTGCCTCGGTATCCAGTGTCGGGAACGGGTCGTTGACAAAGATCGGCGTTCCGATGCTGGTCAGGTTTCGGGTTGAACCGAAGGCGGTCATGTTGTTGACGCCCTCGGCTGACTTTTCGATCCAGTCTCGCTCTGCACGGTTGAACGGCATTTCCTCGCGGTCCATGGCAAAAAAGTATTGGCGGAAAAATTCGCCGAGCGTGGAAAAGAACTTCCGAAAGCGTCCGACGACCGGATAGTTCCGCCGCACCGCGTCGTGGGTTTGCGTAATGTCGATGACGAACATAATCAGCAGCGCGAGCAGAAACAGCCCGATCGCAAACACAAACAGCGTCGACAGGACGCTCAGCCCTGACATCGTGAACATCTCAACAAACATTTCCGCTCTCCAGCCTTCGTTTCCGGCAACCTGCACCGCAGGCGTAACGAAAATCGAGCAAAATGTCGCTTTGAGCAAAGGATCGTGAGCAGACGAGCGGGGAGGGCGCACAAGAACAGATTGGCCGCAGACATTTTGCGCCGCGATCCGAGCACAGTCTTGCCTCTTTCTTCGATAGGGTCATGGATGAACGGTGATCCGGGAGTGAATCACTATGTTCTTGCGTAATTTTCTGATCGACGCGCGCTACGCGCAGATCGCGGTGTTGTTCACACTGATCGCGCTTGGCATCACCGTTTTTAACTTCGACATTCCCGTCTGGCATGCGGGCGGCGTTCTGTGCGCCGCACTGATCATGCAGGCGCTGTGCGCACGTCTCGTCCATGTTCCGTTTGATTGGCGCAGCCCGGTGATTACCGCGGCCTCCCTCACATTGTTATTGCGAACTGATCATCCGGGGTGGTCGCTGTTGGCGGGGGGCCTGGCCATCGCGTCAAAGTTTGTGCTGCGGGTAAACGGCAAGCATATTTTTAATCCGGCGAATTTTGCGATTGCCGCTCTGGCGCTGGGCGCGTCGGGGGTTTGGATATCACCCGGTCAATGGGGGGCGGCGGGCTGGTTCGCCATATCGCTGGCGGCGTTGGGGCTGATCGTTACCGGCAAGGCAAAGCGTTGGGATGTCTCGCTGATGTATCTTGGCAGCTTTGCGGCAATCCTGATTGGCCGTGCGCTTTGGTATGGCGACCCGCTTGCGATTCCGTTTCACCAGCTGCAATCCGGTTCGCTTCTGATTTTTGCGTTTTTTATGATCTCCGACCCGATGACGACGCCGGACGCGCGACCCGCGCGGCTGATCCATGCGGTGCTTACCGCCGCTGTCGGGGCGTTTATCGTCTTTGATTTTTACCGCGCCGATGGCGTGATCCTCGCCCTGATCCTGACCGCGCCGCTGGTCCCGATCCTCGACAGATTTTTCCCCGCCGACCGCGCCCGTTGGCGCGCATCAAAGGAGCCGCAATATGCGTAAGGTGTTGAAACCGCTTGCCGCGACAGCAACCGCCATCGCCCTCATGTGGGCTGCGCCTCACGCTGCCGCCTTTTGCGGCTTTTACGTCGCGAAGGCGAATGCCGATCTTTTTAACGAGGCATCAAAAGTCGTTATGGCCCGCGACGGTAACCGCACCGTCATCACGATGGTCAATGATTATCAGGGTGACCCGACCGAGTTTGCCATGGTCATTCCAACGCCGGTTGTTTTGCAGGAAAGCCAAATCAACATCGGCAAGAAGTCTACCGTCGACCACCTCGACGCTTACACAGCCCCGCGCCTCGTCGAATATCACGACCCCGATCCTTGCCGCGAGGTCGAGTTCCTGAAACGAAGCCGTGTTCAGACGGCGATGGCACCGGCTGCACCCATGGCAATGGCCGACAGCGCGGAAGGCCTTGGTGTGACCATCGAGGCCGAATACACGATCGGCGAATATGATATCGTGATCCTGTCAGCGACCGAGTCCGACGGGTTGCAGACATGGCTCGACCGCGAGGGATATCAGGTTCCGCCCAAGGCCCGGTCCGTCCTCGCCAGCTATATCGCGCAGGACATGAAGTTCTTCGTCGCGAAAGTGAACCTTGAACAGCAAGCCCGGCTTGGCGGCGAATTCCTGCGACCGATCCAACTCGCGTTTGAGCATGACCGTTTCATGCTGCCGATCCGTCTCGGCACAGTGAACGCGAAGGACAAGCAGGACCTGATTCTCTATACGCTCACCCGCAAGGGCAGGGTGGAAAGCACCAACTATCGCACAGCGAAAATTCCGACCGATATGGACCTGCCTCTGTTCCTGAAATCCGACGAGGAATTCGGCAGGTTCTATAAGGCCATGTACGCGAAAACCGCCGAGCGCGAGGGGCCGTCGACAATTCTGGAATATGCGTGGGATATGAGCTGGTGCGATCCGTGCGCCGCTGATCCGCTGTCGCAGGCGCAACTGCGCGAGCTTGGCGCATTCTGGATAGGCCGGAACGGCGGGGCTTCGACCGGTTCGGCCAGTCAGATTATTGCGCCGCAGCCTCGCCCCGGCGGACAGGCACGCGATGCCTTCGTCACCCGTCTGCATGTCCGGTATGACGCGGCCAGCTTTCCCGAGGACCTGAAGTTTCAGGAAACCGGTGACCGTCAGAATTTTCAGGGTCGCTATGTGATGCGCAATCCGTTCAAGGGCGACCTGAATTGTCCCGCCGGAGCGGATTATGCCCGCGATTTGCAAAACCGCTTTGAACGGGAGGCCACACAACTGGCCTCGCTTACCGGATGGGATGTGTCCGAGATCCGTCAGAAAATGCGTGATGCGGGTCAAACGCCGCCCACTGTTCCCAAGATCGACAAACAGCCGTGGTGGGAAGAGCTTTGGAACAAATAAGCGGCTTCGCTTTTGTCCCGTTCAGTGTCCCGGTTATTCAGGCCGGTTTGGCCCGTTGTGCAAATCGGCCTGCCGGGCCGACGACATTGTTGTTAGGTCGTTTTCCGTCCTGCGCCTTCTGCGCCCGTACCCATTGCTTTGGCGTACCTCTGCGATGGTCCCCCCTCGGATCATCGCGCCGCCACAGGCCAATCAGACGTCAAACATATCATCGTCAGGCAGCGTCAGCGACTCATCATCGTAATCTACATCGAAGTCGCCGATGATTGCGTCCATGTCGAAAGCGCCTTCAGTTCCAAGATCGTAGTCCATGGTGCGTGTCCCTCTGTCACGGTTTCGTTGAGGAACACTGTCCGGTAATCGGGTTAAGGAAGTTCTTCGGCTGTACGAAAAGCATTGCTTTAGTTCTAAAGAAAGTCTGAAGTATAGGGTGTAATCTATTCTTTACCTCTATTTAAGTCGCTGAAGTGCCACTGAATTTTGCGTCCCACGCTTCCCGTTCGTTATCGTCGATTTTGCGGAAAAGATTTTCCGGTACGGTGAATTTATGTCCTTCGGGCAGGGCATTCAGGGCTTCTGCGGCGCTTGCGGGCCATTCTCCGTCCCAATCCAGCGACTCGGAGATCGCGGCAGAGGCATCAGGAATAAAGGGTTTGGAAACCGTGGCATACAGCGCCATCAGGTTGAGGGCTGTGCGAATGACCATCGCCGCCTGATCCGGGTCTGTTTTGAATGCTGCCCATGGGGCGGCGCGTTGCAGATACTCGTTTCCTGCCACCCAGATGCCACGCAGTTCGGCGGCGGCTTTGCGAACTTCAATCGCTTCCATCGCTGCGCCATAGGCGGCGAGGCGCGTATCCAGTTCGGCAATCAGCGCGGCCTCTTCTTCGCCCGGCGTTCCGCCTGAGGGCACGACTTCGCCGAATTTAGAGCGGCAGAACTTGGTCACGCGACTGACAAAGTTACCCAGCACATCGTTCAGGTCTTTGTTGCAACCGGACTGGAACGCGGACCACGTAAAGTCCGAGTCGCTCGACTCCGGCGCGTTCGACAACAGCCACCAGCGCCAGTAATCACTCGGCAACAGATCCAGAGCCTGATCCATAAAGATACCGCGCTGGGACGAGGTCGAAAACTTGCCGCCCTCATAGGTCAGCCAGTTGAATGCCTTAAGGTGATCGACCAGTTTCCACGGCTCGCCCGATCCCATGATCGTCACCGGGAACGAGAGCGTGTGGAACGGGACATTGTCCTTGGCCATGAACTGAACGTACTTCACGTCGTCCGCACCCTCGTCCTCGCGCCACCACCGCCGCCAGTCGGCATCCGGCTTGCCATGGGCATCGGCCCATTCGGCGGTTGCCGCGATATATTCGATGGGGGCGTCGAACCAGACGTAGAAAACCTTGCCTTCCATGCCCGGCCAGTCGGCATCGCCCTTCTTGACCGGAATGCCCCAGTCAAGGTCGCGCGTAATGCCGCGATCCTGCAGGCCGTCGCCGTCATCCAGCCACTTTTTGGCAATCGAGGTTGTCAGGATCGGCCAGTCGGTCTTTGTATTGATCCAATCGCGCAGCCGGTCGCGCAGTTTTGACTGGCGCAGGTACAGGTGCTTCGTCTCGCGCACCTCCAGATCGGTCGAGCCGGAAATCGCCGAACGCGGATTGATCAGGTCGGTGGGGTCAAGTTGCTTGGTGCAGTTTTCGCACTGATCGCCGCGCGCATTTTCCGAACCGCAATTCGGGCACGTCCCTTCGATGTAGCGGTCGGGCAGATAGCGCCCGTCGGTATTCGAGTAGACCTGCTTTTCCATCACTTCTTCGATAAGGCCGGCCTCGAACAATTTGCCGGCAAAGTGCTGGGTGAGCGCATGATTCCGCGGCCCTGACGAGCGGCCAAAATGATCAAAGCTGAGTCGAAAACCCTCGCCCAGCGCCTTTTGCGTCTCAAACATGTCGGCGCAGAATTGTTCGACCGGCTTACCCGCCTTGGCAGCGGCCAATTCGGCGGGTGTGCCGTGTTCGTCCGTTGCGCAAATGTGCATCACGTCATGTCCGCGCAGCCGCATGTACCGGGCATAGGCGTCGGATGGCAGCAACGAGCCGACCAGATTTCCGAGATGCTTGATGCCGTTGATATAAGGCAGGGCAGAGGTGATGAGGATGCGGGCCATGGGTTCTCTCATAAGTGACTCGTTAATCCTATAACCGAAGCCTCGCTGCTGTGCGACGAAAGACGGGGGTCAGAGGGTCGTTCGACCTTCAGACCTTTTTCCAACCGGCAATACAACCTGCATGCCTACTTTTTCTACAAAAGGATGCATTCGCCAAGTTTCGGTCGCGTATCAGGATGGGAAATAAAATAAAAATCATGGATTAAAACGGGACACTTTATCGACTCTTGTACGAATTATGGTTAATATAAGCAATCGTCTAAGTACTTATCGTCCTTTAGATAAAAACTCAGGGTTGATTGAAGAGAGTTGTTATGCAGATTAATTCCACGTCGAGCCAAACGGCGGCTTCCTGTCCCTCGAATAGTGCCGATAAATTCGGGGCGGCGATGGATGCGGCGAATACAGGATCGCAATCCAGCTCTCAGGCGGCGACCGGGACGCAGGGGATGGAGCAGATCCTCAGCCAGATCAAAGATTTGATCCAGCAGCTTTCACAGATGATACAGGCGATGTCGCAATCGGAATCGTCGCGCGGCGGGGCCGTTGCAACCGGCTCGGGCGAGGCATCAGGCGCCGTGCCGATCCGTTCCGTTGGCGGCTCCGGCGGTGCGCTTGGCGGCACGCAAGGGCCATCCGACAACATCCCCGACCCGACCGAAAATGTCCGCGAAATCCGTCTCGGCGGCAAGACAGTGACCATCGGCAGTGATGGTTCGGCGTCGGCGGCAGAGGTCGGTGCCGCGGGAGCCGAACTGCAGCGGATGTATGACACCAGCCCGACATTCCGGCGCACGATTGACAGTGCGGACGGCACTAACCTGACGGTTACGCTGGGTCGGCGCGGCGACAACACCAGTTGGGGCGGCGGTGCGCGGGTGTTCCTGAATCTGAACAATATCAATGCCGGAAATAATGATTCTTTCCAGATGATCGCAGGGCATGAATTTGCTCACGCGGCCGGTTTGCCCCACGGGGCCGAGCTTGAGGCAATCGAGGCTGCTGTGGGGGCCGAAGCCTGACGGAGGAATATCAACCGGCCTCCGGAACGCCCCGAATACTTGTCGGGGCGTTTTTTGTTTCGAGGTGATCGCTTACCGGATCGGAATAATTACCTCGTTGCGGCGAAGCGGACCAATGACCCAAGGGGCGTCATAAAAGGCGTATTCCGCGGGGCCGGAGGCAACGACGCCATTGCTGGCCATCCAGGCGCGCAGCTTGTCTTCGTTGTCTGCCAGCATCGTATCATTGGCCCGTCCTGAAAATTCGACCGCTGCGACTGTGCGCGGTGGCTCTTCATAGAGGCGGATATTCGGGTTTTGGGGCTTTGGCAGGGTCGCCATTGTCCATTTCGGCGGCATCGAGAAGGCCATTGTCCATTCGCCCGGCGACCCTTCGGCTTGAACAACCGGTGCGGTCATGGCGATTTGCCCACGGGCGGGCTGTTGGATAACGGGTGATGTCATCGCAATTTTCTCGCGCGAGGGCTGTTGTACGACGGGCGCGGTCATCGCGATTCCGCCCTCGGGGCGCTCGTCGTCGAAGATATAGGCCGCGAGTTGGCGGAATGCTTTGCCCGACGCCTCTTCGCGTGTGCCGGTTGTTGTGACCTCGGCATAGAGAATCGGTCCGTACTCGCGGATTTCAAACGCGCCGGCGGCGCGCGTGACGTTATATTCGGGCACTTCCGACTCTCCGGATACGCTGGAACAGGAAAGCAAGCCGGCGCTGACGGCGCAGGCGAGGAACAGGGTACGCAGGGACATGGATAACCTTTCGATTGTTATTCTTATCAGGTAGGGCAAAATTCCGTGTGGCAAACCCCTTGCCCGCTGCGCCGAGCATCGCTATGAAACCGCTCTACGCACTCTTCGGTGTGCGGGCGTTGTGTAATGGTAAGACCTCAGCCTTCCAAGCTGATGACGCGGGTTCGATTCCCGCCGCCCGCTCCAAGAGCAAAAATTGCAAAGCAATTTTTGCGTGGTGAATCCCGGCAAAAGTCCA
>CALGNW010000325.1 GCA_937958345.1 uncultured Neomegalonema sp.
GGTCTGGATCACCTGAAATTTGTAGCGGATTGCGCCAATGCGCTCGGTGCCGAGGTTCTGTGTGGACCACTGACCCAGCCGCTTGCACAGTTCAGCGGAACCGGAGCGACTGAGACGGAGTGGGAACGTCTCGTTGATGCAGGCCGCGTCCTCGCCGAACACACGGTTGGCAGCGGCCTGACCATCGCTGTCGAGCCGCTCAACCGGTTCGAGTGCTATGCCCTGAACACGGTGGAGCAGGCGGCGCGACTGGTAAAAGCTGTCGGCCATGACCACTACGGTTACCTGTTTGACAGCTTCCACGCCAATATCGAAGAGAAAGACCCCTGGACTGCGCTGCGCGATCATGCGGATTCAATGAGCCATGTTCATGTTTCCGAAAATGACCGTGGAACGCCGGGGCATGGCCATATCGATTTCGCCGCGATGTTCAGTACCCTTCGTCGCGCCGGATGGGATGGTTGGCTCACGGTTGAATCGTTCGGACAGGCATTGCCGGATATCGCCGCGGCCACGAAAGTCTGGCGGCCCTTATTTGAGAGCGATGAGCAGCTCGCCCGCGATGCCCTGCAACATCTGAAATCCACATGGAACAATGCGGTCTAGTCGCCCACGAGGAGTATAGAGAATGGCTATTGAGGGAAAGAGTGAGAGTCACGGACGGCGCATCCGCCTCGGTATGGTTGGCGGCGGCAACGACGCCTTTATCGGCGGCGTTCACCGCATCGCTTCGCGCATTGATGACCGATACGAGCTTGTAGCGGGAGCATTGTCCTCGACACCCGAAAAGGCGCAAGCGTCCGGCGAGGCGCTCGGTGTGCCGCGCATCTATGATGACTTTAAGCAAATGGCAATTCGCGAAGCGCGGCTGAAAAATGGGATCGAGGCGGTGTCCATTGTCACGCCCAACCATGTTCACTTCGCCGCCGCGCGCGAGTTTCTGAAACGCGGCATCCATGTTATCTGCGACAAGCCGCTGACATCGACGCTCGCCGATGCAAAAAAGCTGGTGAAGGCCGCGGAGGCGTCAGATGCGCTTTTCATTCTGACTCACAATTACACCGGCTATCCGATGGTGCGTCAGGCGCGTGAAATGATCGCCGCCGGAGAGATCGGCGCAATCCGTGTCGTACAGGTCGAGTATCCGCAAGATTGGTTGTCGGTTGAGCAGGACTTTAAGCAGGCGGAGTGGCGCACTGATCCCGCACGGTCCGGGGCAGGTGGATCGACCGGCGATATCGGGACGCATGCGTTTAATCTTGCTTGCTTTATCACTGGGTTGGAGGTCGAGAGCCTCGCCGCCGATATTCAGGCCTTTGTCCCCGGACGACAGGTTGATGACAACGCCCATGTCATGTTGCGCTTTGCAGGCGGCGCGCGCGGTATGCTGTGGTCTTCTCAGGTTGCGCCGGGGAATGAAAATGCCTTGCGCATTCGAGTTTATGGCGAAACGGGCGGACTCGAATGGGCGCAGGAAGATCCGAATTATTTGTGGCACACGCCGTTCGGAGAACCCAAACGCCTGATAACCCGCAACGGTGCGGGGGCAGGGGATGCGGCTGCGCGCATGAGCCGAATCCCGCCGGGACATCCTGAAGGATACTTGGAAGGGTTCGCCAATATTTATTCCGAGGCGGCAGAGGCCATTATCGCCGCGCGCACAGGCGAGAAAACGCCGGACGGGGTGATGTACCCGACCGTGCAGGACGGGTTGAAGGGAGTTCAATTCGTGTCGGCCTGTGTGAAATCGTCGGAGCGCAATGCCGCTTGGGTCACGGTGGATCACTGATGTTCATCGGATTGGACCTTGGGACGTCAGGCGTAAAGGCACTTTTGATCGGTGACGATCAGCAGATCATCGGCAGTGCTCAAGCGCCGCTATCCGTGTCGCGTCCTGCGGATGGATGGTCAGAACAAGATCCCGCCGATTGGATTGTGGCGACCACTGACGCGCTGATGAAATTGGGCGCGGCGCATGACGTGTCAGGGGTGCGCGGCATCGGGTTATCGGGGCAAATGCATGGTGCGACGTTGCTGGATAAAGACGGCAAGGTTCTGCGCCCCTGTATCCTGTGGAATGACACGCGCGCCCATGTTGAGGCCGCAGAAATGGACGCTGATCCGCGGTTTCGTGAGATCACCGGCAACATTGTCTTTCCCGGATTCACTGCGCCGAAACTGGCATGGGTACGCAACTATGAGCCTGCGGTGTTCGATGCGGTGGCGACGGTTCTGCTGCCGAAGGATTATCTGCGCTACTGGCTGTCGGGCGCATATGCCTCGGAAATGTCGGATGCTGCGGGGACTGCGTGGCTGGATACGAGCGCGCGGGACTGGTCCGATCCTCTATTGGAAGCTACGGGCCTCAGCCGCGATCACATGCCGTCTTTGGTCGAGGGATCAGAGGCGTCTGCGGAACTGAGTGCGTCGATTGCCACCAAATTCGGACTGCCCGCCGGAATTCCGATTGCCGGGGGTGCGGGGGACAATGCGGCCTCTGCGGCCGGGGTCGGGGTCGTGCGCAAGGGCGAGGCGTTTGTGTCGCTGGGCACGTCGGGCGTGTTGTTTGCGGCCAGCGACGGCTATGCCGCCAGTCCCGAGACGGCTTTGCATACGTTCTGTCATGCATTGCCGGGGCGTTGGCATCAGATGGGGGTTATTCTCGCCGCCGCTGATGCGCTTGACTGGTATGGTAGCTTAGTAAGTGCGGAGCCTGCGGCGCTGACGGAGAATCTGGGCGCGTTGCACGCGCCGGGGCGGACGCTGTTTCTGCCGTATCTCGGCGGTGAACGGACGCCGCATAATGACGCGAAGATTCGCGGTGCGTTTCTCGGGTTGGAGCACGCGACGGATCGGGACGCGGGGACGCGCGCGGTTTTGGAGGGCGTTGCCTTTGCTTTCCGCGATAGCCTTGCGGCGATGAGCAGCATCGGCACGGCCCCGACACAGCTGACGGCGGTGGGCGGCGGATCGCGCTCGACCTACTGGCTGCACGCCATCGCGACGGCGCTGAACCTGCCGATTGCCGTGCCGGAGGATGGTGATTTTGGCGCGGCATTCGGAGCTGCGCGGCTGGGGATGATGGCCGCCGGAGAGGGCGGGGAAGAAATCGCCGCGCCGCCAAAAATCAACCGGATCATCGAGCCTGACACGTCGCTGACCGATGCCTTTAACGACACTTACCATCGTTACGCCAACGCTTATCGCGCGCTCAAGGAGCTGACATGACTGACTTCTTTAAGGATATACCGCAGGCCCGCTATTTGGGTGCGGACAGCACCGAAGAGTTCTCGTACCGACACTACAACCCCGAAGAAATGCTGATGGGTAAGCGGATGGAGGACCATCTGCGCTTTGCCGTTGCATGGTGGCACAGCTTTGCGTGGCCGGGGGGGGATCCGTTCGGCGGACAGACCTTCGAGCGCCCTTGGTTTGGTGATACGATGGATTTGGCGCGGATGAAGGCCGATGTTGCGTTTGAGCTGTTTGCGATCCTCGGTCAGCCGTATTTCTGTTTCCATGACGCAGATATCCGGCCCGAAGGCGGTACCTTTGCCGAGTCGACGCGCAATCTGGAAGAGATTGTCGATTATATCGGTCAGAAGATGGAGGCAGGGGGGCCAAAACTGCTGTGGGGGACCGCGAACCTGTTCACCCACCGGCGGTTCATGTCGGGCGCGGCGACCAATCCCGACCCTGATGTTTTCGCGTATTCGGCGGCGACGGTAAAATCGTGCATGGATGCGACGCTGAAACTCGGCGGCGAGAACTATGTCCTCTGGGGCGGACGCGAAGGGTATGAGACGCTGCTCAATACCGATTTGAAACGCGAGCGCGAACACGCTGGCCGCTTCCTCCAGATGGTGGTTGAGTACAAGCACAAGATCGGGTTCGATGGCGCGATCCTTGTTGAGCCGAAACCGCAGGAACCGTCAAAGCACCAATACGATTACGACGTCGCCACGGTGTATGGTTTTCTGAAACAGTTCGGGCTTGAGAACGAAGTTCAGATGAATATCGAGCAGGGGCACGCGATCCTCGCCGGGCATAGCTTTGAGCATGAATTGGCGATGGCTGCCTCGCTGGGAATTTTCGGGTCCATCGATATGAACCGCAATGACTATCAATCGGGTTGGGACACAGACCAGTTTCCGAACAATGTTCCCGAGGTGGCGTTGGCCTATTACGAGGTGTTAAAGGCCGGCGGCTTTACGACCGGCGGCACGAACTTTGATGCGAAAATCCGACGGCAATCGCTTGATCCGGCGGACTTGGTTGCGGCGCATATCGGCGCGATGGATGTCTGTGCGCGCGGGCTTAAGGCAGCGGTCGCCATGCTGGAAAGCGGAGAACTGGAGGCAGCCCGAGCCAAACGCTATGCCGGTTGGGATACGCAAAAATCCGATACGATGCTGAAGGGCGGACTTGCCGAATGTTTTGAGCATGTCATCCAAAGTGCTGTTTCACCCGAACCTCAATCGGGACAACAGGAGCGACTGGAAAACATCGTCAATCGGTTCGTGTAACTCGGCTCGACTTTGCGAGCAGATAAACCCATGCTGTTCACACATTTGTTCCCACACAAAAACGAGGTTTAACAGGGATTCGAACGGACGGCGATGAACGACCTTGAGTCTATCTATATGATATTTCTGATATATTATGAGTTTATGTGCACTCAAGGGAACGTCGAAAAACGCTAGTTATACGGATACCTCTCCGCCAAATTTCGTGGAAATATCGTTTCAAGGTTCAATGCCCGACTGAAGAATCTCATCTTGTCACGCACTAATGCGAAATCGTTAACCGTCCCTGATCCTCAGGCCGTCCAGAAACAGCACTTCAAGCGTTTTGAGGGCGGTGGCGAAGGTTGACTCGGTATCCGTGCCGGTGATTGCGCGAACCTGCACGGCAAAGTCGGCGTAATGCTGTGTCGTGGCCCAAATCGCAAATATCAGATGGGTGGCATCGACGGATGCGATGCGACCGGAGTCCATCCATCCCTTTATGACCGCCGATTTTTCACGAACCAGCGCATAGATTTGTCCGTCCAGGGCTGATTTGAGGCGCGGTGCGCCTTGGATTATTTCCATTGCGTAAAGGCGGGATTCGCGCGGGCGCATCCGGGACAGTTCCAGCTTCCGTCGGATATAACCGCGCAGCTCTTCCAGCGGCTCGCCGTCCTCCCGAATTTCCTGCAGCGGCACGGTCCAGTCATCGACTTGCCTGTCCAGCAAGGCCGAGTAAACGTCTTCCTTGTGCGCAAAATAATACAGTAAATTCGGCTTAGACATTCCTGCTGCCGCGGCAAGCTCGTCAACCGTGGCGCCTGCGAATCCCTGTGCGGAAAACACATCGAGTGCCGCGTCGAGAATAAGCGTTTCTTTCTCGCGTTGAATCCGTGTACGGCGGCGGGTTTTCGTTGCCCGCGCGTCTTTATTGTCCGATGTCGCCATAATCTGACGTTCCGAGTTTGGACCTGACCGGCGTTCGCGCCTGAAATCAGGTTTGACCGAATGGAAAAAATCTTGCGTTCGGCAATGGGTGTGTTTGTCTATTCTCGCGCATAACGTCAAGCTAACTTTGGGGAATGTAATGGCTGCACCGGGAGAAAATCTTCGCATCAACGGCGAGCGCCTTTGGGATTCGATCCATGAACTGGCCAAGATCGGACCTGGAATTGCCGGTGGATCAAACCGCCAGACGGTGACAGACGAAGACGGCGAGGGCCGGACGCTGTTTCAGCGGTGGGCCGAGCAAGCGGGCTGTACCGTCGGCGTCGATCAGATGGGCAATATGTTCGCGGTGCGCCCCGGTGAAGACGCAGATGCCCTCCCGGTCATGGTCGGCTCGCACCTTGATACCCAGCCGACGGGCGGGCGCTATGATGGTGTGCTTGGCGTCTTGGGCGGGTTAGAAATTGTCCGCACCCTCAACGATCTGGGCATTAAGACCAAGCACCCGATCGCGGTCGTGAACTGGACCAATGAGGAGGGCACGCGCTTTGCCCCGGCCATGATGGCCTCGGCGGTGTTTGCCGGGATCATCACGCAGGACGAAGCCTATGTGAAAGAGGACGCTGCGGGCCTCAAGTTTGGTGATGAACTCAAACGTATCGGCTGGCGCGGTGAAGAACCTGTTGGCGAGCGCAAGATGCACGCGTTCTTTGAACTCCACATCGAACAAGGCCCAATCCTTGAGGCCGAAGGCGTCGATATCGGCGTTGTCACCCACGGACAGGGCTTGTCTTGGACTCAAGTCACGGTGATAGGCCGCGACAGCCATACCGGCTCGACCCCGATGCCCATGCGCAAAAATGCGGGCCTCGGCATGGCGCGCATCTTGGAACTGGTGGACGAGATCGCATGGTCGCACAAACCCGACGCGGTCGGCGCGGCGGGTCATATCGACGTCTACCCGAACTCGCGCAATGTGATCCCCGGCAAGGTCGTCTTCACCGTCGATTTTCGCTCGCCGCAACTGGCGGTGATCGAAGACATGGAGCGGCGTCTGGCCGAGGGCGCAAAGAAAATCTGCGACGACATGGGCCTTGAAGTCGCGTTGGAAAAAGTCGGCGGCTTTGATCCGGTCGAGTTCGACGAGGGCTGCGTCACCGCCGTCCGCACCGCCGCCGAACGCCTCGGCCACTCCCACCGCAACATCGTCAGCGGCGCAGGCCACGACGCCTGCTGGATCAACCGGATGTACCCCACCGCGATGGTCATGTGCCCCTGCGTTGATGGGTTGTCGCATAACGAAGCGGAGGAAATTTCTAAGGAGTGGAGTACGGCAGGGGCGGAAGTGCTGTTCCACGCCGTCGTTGAAACAGCGGAGATTGTTGGGTAATGATACGAGATTTTTTGAACGGAGCCGCGCAGCGGCGACACGCGCTCGCCCGCCCCACGGCGGGCGCGTTGCACCCACCCGGACGACCGC
>CALGNW010000326.1 GCA_937958345.1 uncultured Neomegalonema sp.
CGGGGACTACCTGCGCTGCGGCGCGATTGCCTCGCGCTCGCCGATCATGCGCGCGGTCGCGGACTGTGCGGGCAAGGGCGGGTTTGTGCTGGGGGTCTGCAATGGCTTTCAGGTGTTGGTCGAGACGGGGTTGTTACCTGGTGTGCTGATGCGCAATGCGACGCTGAAATTTGTGTGCCGGACCGTCGCGCTGACGGTGGAAGAAACGCAAAGCGGCTATACTCACCAATATGAAAAGAGCGAGCGGATCAGCTTGCCGGTGGCGCATCACGACGGCTGTTACGTTGCCGATGCTGACGTGCTGCGTGCGCTCGAAGATCAAAATCGCATTGCGCTGAAATATGCCGAAGCGGTCAACGGCTCTCAGTCTGATATTGCAGGCGTACTGTCGGAGAACCGCCGTGTGCTGGGGATGATGCCCCACCCCGAGCGTGCCGAGGACCCCGCGCTGGGCAACACCGATGGTGCGCGGATGTTCAGCGGGTTGATCGCGCAGACGGTCAGCGCATGATCCGGTCAGCGCTGCTGGGGCTGGCGGGTTTGGCTCTTTCGGCCTGCGCTCAGCCTCAGCCTGTTTCCGTGCTGCCGTTTCAGCCGATTGATCCGATCGTCACGCCCGTCACCTTTCAGGATTTGCGCGGGCAGTCGGTGATGGTGCTGGACCGGACCGAGCCGGACTTTGCCGTGCGGCGGATCACGACGTACCTGCGCGAATGCAAGACGGCGGCAGGCGAGCGGATCGTGTTTGAGCCGAACGGCCTGCGCCTCGTTGATGCTGCGAACACGCCGCGCCTGAATGTGATGATCGCGCAGCGGGGACCGGTGACGGGTGTTGCTCTGGACGGACCGGATTTTACTCCGGCCTATCAGGAGGAACTGGCGCAGGCGATTGAGGGACGCTCAACCTGCGCGTAGGGTCCCGAAAGCGCGGTTTGCGAAGGCGACGCCGAGGCTGGCCAGCGCCAGCGCGGTGATGTCGAGCGGGGTCGGGATCTCGCCCAGCCAGACATAGGCAATGATCGCCGCCAATCCCGGAACGAGTGCCGAGAAGGATGCGGCCCGAGGCGGCCCCAGAGTTTGGATCGCAAAGCCGTAGGCGATGGTCGCAACCGCGCCGGACAGCAGGCCCTGGGCCGTGCCGTGAAAGGCGATGACCTGCCAGTCCATCTCGCTCAGGCTCGACCCGACCCACACCAGCAGCGCGCCGACGGCGACGGTCGAATAAAGGCAGACGAGGCCGGCGGCTTGGGGCGGGGTCAGGCCGGTGCGCTTGAAGGCAACGGAAAAGCTCGCCCAGCCCAACGCGCAGAGTATCAGCAGGCCGATATTGCCAAGCGCCACACCATTGCCCGCGCCCGCCAGCGGTATGATGATGAAGGCCGCGCCGAGGGCGATCAGACCAAAGCCGATTTTCTCGGACAGGCCGAACCGCTCGCCGAAGATCGCAAAGGACATCGCACCGGCAAGCAGGGGCATCATGCAGGGGACAATCGCGGCGACATGGGCAACCGATGCGGTGTCCATCGCCATCGCCATAAAGATGACAAAGGGCGCACCCCATCCCATCATCATCACCAGCGCCCAACGCGGTACACCGCGCGCCAAGGGGCCGCATTGCAACCACCATGGCGCAAGGCAAACTGCCGGGACGCCGTAGCGGAGGAGTGCCAGATCGAGAGGCGCGACGGCCTCGTTCACCGCAAAGCGAGTCGCCACCATCCAACCCGCCCAGATGATAACTGCGGTGACGATGCCGGTGTAGCCAAGGCGCATGCGTACTTCCGCGATCCAGAGGTCGGTTGCCACGCAACAAAGTCTGTTTCGCGCAGCGTGTCTATCAGCGAATTTCTGAAACCTTTCAAAAGGCCCTGCAGTAGATGAGCGTATACATGCTTTATATGTCCAACTATCCGCATTCGAAAGCTTGTCGCGCCGGTTCAAAGCGACGATTATCCCTGCGGTCAAATTGAGGAACTAATCTTTTGCTGAATATCGCGCAGAACCTGCCCGAGTGCGATGCGCTGCTGTCCTATTGGCGCGGCGCATGTCAGCAGGGTCAGATCCCGGATGTAACCAATCTGTCGCCCGTGAGATTGCGCCGCTGGGTCGGGGATATCAGCGTGATCCATATCCACGAGGGACCGAAGAAGTATTTTGTGTCGTTGCACGGGGCGAATGTGGCGCGTCACATCGGTCCGGCTTTCCACAAGCAATATCTCGAAGATGCGATCCCTGCGGCCTCTTTGCCGTATGCTTTGGCGCTCTATGATGAGTGCATCAAGCGCCGTGCGCCGATGTATGCGATTATGGTCCCGACGCTGGATAATGGTTTGCACACGCGGCTGGAGCGGATGGCTCTGCCTTTTCGGGATGCAGATTCTGATGCCGTCGAGCGGATATTGGTTTGGGTCGCGCCGAATGACCGCAAGCTTGATACACTGTCGTCGGTTTATGACGACGCCGCGAATAACGGCGACAGCGGCCCTGTATTGGCGCTGTACAGTCTTGCGGGCGAAATGCCTGAGCGTCTGGCGGTTCCGGCTGCGGCGCGGGCGCGGGACGTCTCCGCCGTGACGCGCGGCTGGCGGCGGCTGAGGTCAAAGTTTTAGCGGCAGGCCGCGTTACGGCTTTTGATGCGGGCTAAAATCCTTTAGGACCGTGCGGCAATCGTACCGACGGGGCCGCCCACTATGTCCGAACCACAGATTTCCGACGCGCTTATTGCCGATCATGGTCTGAAGCCTGACGAGTATCAGCGCATTCTCGACCTGATGGGGCGCGAGCCGACCTTTACCGAACTCGGTATCTTTTCCGCGATGTGGAACGAGCATTGTTCGTACAAGTCGTCGAAGCGGTGGCTGCGCACCTTGCCGACCGAAGGCCCGCAGGTGATTTGCGGTCCGGGCGAGAATGCCGGGATCATCGACATCGGCGACGGTCAAGCCTGCGTCTTTAAGATGGAAAGCCACAACCACCCCAGCTTTATCGAGCCGTATCAGGGCGCGGCGACGGGGGTGGGGGGCATTCTGCGCGATGTCTTCACCATGGGCGCGCGGCCCGTGGCGGCGCTGAATGCGCTGCGCTTCGGCGATCCCGAGCACCCCAAGACGCGCGGCATCGTGCGCGGGGTGGTCGCGGGAATCGGCGGTTACGGCAATTGCTTCGGCGTGCCGACCGTGGG
>CALGNW010000327.1 GCA_937958345.1 uncultured Neomegalonema sp.
ATGCTCGCGATTGTGGTGCTGACCGATAACCACACAGAGCCGCTGAACGAACAGGCGATTACCGCAGCATTGCTGGGCTTGGTTTTGTTGGTGACGCTGCTTTTGCTGTTTCTGGCGAGTGCCGTGTACCGATTGATAGGCAATACCGGGGTCAGTGTGATCAGCCGGGTGATGGGAATCGTGCTGGCGACGATTGCTGTGGATTCGGTGTTCGGCGGGCTGGATGCTCTGGGTGTGATTGATCTGGCGTCTCAGGCCCGCTGACGGGGTTTTGAGTTGGCGGCGGCTCTCTGCCGGAAGTGCGGGCGTCGCCAATGACCATGCAGAGAAGAGTGCTAAAACCTTCCCAAACGTCGAGGGTTTAGGTGGGGGTTTTTGTCGTTATCAACAGCGCAGTTTTTCGCCTGTGACCGGGACGCGCCAAAAACGACTGATTTTGGCGCATAGGTTTTAGCAGGGGGTTTTTGGAAATCCGACCAAGGTAGAGACTGGCAAGAAGCGGTCGTCAGTCAATTCCACGACAGACTACGCCGTTCTCCGGCGCGGCGATAGCAATATCCAAAAGGAGTCAGTCGGACGACGATCCGATCTTTACTTTTTTGCAGCCATCCCTCGAACCAAATCCGCACGAGCGACTTCAGCTGCGCGGCTATCCGACATCCGCACATGCCTTAGCAGCGAGACGGCTGTCTCACAGTATTCAGCATCATTAGAGTTGGAAGCGAGAAATCGGTCGAGGTCCGTTTGCGTTGCGCCCGTCTGCATCCACTCGACTACGGTCTTGCGCCAGTGAGCTTTATTTGTGATCTGGCGTCGTGCTGGAACAGTTGAAGCAGCATCAAGATCGCGCAACAGTTTCGCAAGAAGCGCATCCTGACGCTTCGCAATTTGGGCCTTCGCTTCTTCAGGAACGAATTTGAAACCGCGTGCGAGATATACACCACATGATCTGGTGTCCGGGAGAAGGCTAACGGCAATGCGCATGTGCCCATCGATGAGAGATTTCAACTGATCGTCGTCAAGAGCAAGAGCATTGTCTGCTCGAACGGACAAAGCTTCATTGATTAGCTTCGTTCGGCGGATCAAGAGGCTCTTGTCGACCGTCGGATTGTTGACGTATTCCACGGCAAGGTCGACGACGCTGGTGTAGCGAGAGTCATCGACTTCGCGAAGTGCAGACAACAGTTGGCCGGCGTCGCCATCGAGCATCACCTTTTCGATCTCTGTGCGCGAAAGATCGGTCGCCTTTGCACTGATTGGCACCAGCGCCAAGACGACGACAAATGATATAGTTGGAAGCATTCTAAATTTCATCTGACCCTCCGCCGATGGCGGAGGTGTATCCATACAAGCGTAAATATCGGTAAACGTATCGGTCGAAGCGGTGCTTGGAACAAGTCGTTCTGGGTCGACACTGGAGGTTGCACAGACTGCGTCAGGGTGGCGGGATCGCCGGAGTCGACCCCCAGATACGCACTTTCGCTTCGGGCACATGCAGCCAGAGGCGCAAGGCCAAAATCCGCCAAAACTCATACGTTTTTGACAATGGCGAAAACGACCGTTTTTGGCGCATATTGTATGGCTGGGGATTTTGGAAATCGAGCAACGGTGGTGACTGGTCAGAAGCGGTCCTTCTGAGTCGAATGATTGGGGGATCCCGCCATGTAATCCAGAGCTATTGACGGAAGCGTTTGCCGCGCAGGGCGAGTGAGCGTGCGTTCAGGGCGGCTAAGTCTTGCGTCCCGTTCACGATGTCGTCACCGAGGGCGAGTGCGGCCTTGAGTGTTTGGGGCGGCATGTTCCGCCATGCCGGGGCGGAGATCCGCTCGCGCCATGGTTTGCCGACGGTGTTGTCGAGCAGGACGCGCGCAAAGCAATGGTCGAGATGGATCGGCCAGCCCCGCTCGGCGGCGAGGTCCGGCAAGGTCTGCCCGACCAATTTACGCCATGCCAGTCGGTCGGGATCGTCCGCCGGGTCGGTATGGCCGAAGAGGTCTCGGCTCACGGCGTGGCTCATTGACTGAGGCACAGGGTGGCTCATTGAGCTGCGCGGGAGATCAGGTCTCGCATCTGAGGTGCGATATGGGCGACGATCTTTTCTACGCCCTCGGCATTGGGGTGGATGCCGTCCGCTTGGTTCAGGTCGCGCTCTCCGGCGACGCCCTCCAGAAAGAACGGCAGGTAAACCACATCGTAGTCTTCGGCGAGGGCGGGATAGATGGCCTCGAACTCGGCGGCGTAATCTGCGCCCATATTGCGCGGGGCCAGCATCCCCGCCAGCAGGACGTGGATGTCGGCGGCGGTCAGTTTGGCGAGGATTTTAGCCAAATTGCTTTTAGTTTCCGCCGGATTAATGCCGCGCAGGGCGTCGTTGCCGCCCAGTTCGACGATCACGGCATCGGGCGGATAATCCCCCAGTGTCCATGACAGACGGGCGAGGCCACCTGCCGTTGTGTCGCCGGAAACGCCTGCATTTTCAATGGCGACGGGTGTTTCCAACTCCGCCTCCGCCCAGTTTTGCAGTTGCGCGGTGAACCCTTCGGCGGGCAGCAGGCCGTAACCTGCGGCGAGGCTGTCGCCGAAAACCACGACCCGTACCGGATCATCCGCCGCCTGCGCAGGGGCAAATGCCAGCGGAATGAAGGCTGCGGCCTTGAAGATGCCTCGGAAAGCGGCATGTGTCTCGGCAACACCCCTCAGCGCGGAGCGCCCCGACGTGACCAATCCTGCGATTGCCCTCGATACGGTTTCCCTGACCCTGCAGAGCAAAGCGGGGCCGGTGGATATTCTGCACGGTGTCTCGCTGGATATTGGCAGCGGGGAGACGGTCGGGATTGTGGGGCCTTCGGGGTCGGGCAAATCGAGCCTCCTGATGCTGATGGGCGCGTTGGAACGGGTCACGTCTGGTCGTATCTCGGCGTTTGGTCAGGACTATGGCAACCTTGATGAGGACGGGCTGGCTGCCTTTCGCCGTGAGAATATGGGGATTGTGTTCCAGTCTTTCCACCTGATCCCGACCATGACCGCGCTGGAGAACGTTGCCGTGCCGCTGGAACTTGCGGGACGGGCCGACGCGTTTGATGCAGCGACCGAGGCGCTGGGGCAGGTCGGGCTGGCGGGGCGGCTGGACCACTATCCCTCGCAATTATCGGGGGGCGAACAACAGCGCGTGGCGCTGGCGCGCGCGACTGTGCCGGGACCGGCGATTTTGCTGGCGGACGAGCCGACGGGGAATCTGGACGGATCAACCGGCGCGGCGATCATTGACTTGCTGTTCGGGCTTCAAGGGCGGACCGAGGCGACGCTGGTGCTGGTGACGCATGACGAGGCGCTGGCGGCGCGGTGTTCGCGGGTGCTGCGGATGGCGGATGGCCGGATTGTGTCGGACGAGCGGGGGGCGGCGTGATGCTGGCGTGGCGGCTGGCGCGGCGGGAATTGCGCGGCAGTCTGGCGAGCTTTCGGGTGTTCCTTGCGTGCCTTGCCATCGGGGTTGCCGCGATTGCGGCTGTCGGGTCGATCACGAGCGCGATCAATGCTGGGCTGGCGGCGAACGGGCGGGCCTTGCTGGGCGGTGATGTGGAATTGCGTCTGACGCACCGGTTTGCCGACGCCGGAGAGCGCGCGTGGCTGGATGCCGAGGCGGGTGCGGTATCCGAGGTGGTCGATTTTCGCGGCATGATCGGCGCGCCGTCGGGCGAGCGCGCGCTGGCGCAGATCAAGGGCGTCGACCCGGCGTATCCGCTGGTCGGGGCAGTGGCGCTGGCCGAGGGTGAGATAGACGCCGCGCTGTCCGCGCGTGATGGCGTGTTCGGCGCGGTGGTCGAGCAGACGATGATGGACCGGCTGGACCTGTCCATAGGCGACACCCTGCGGCTCGGCACGAAAGATGTCGAACTGCGCGGGGTGATCACCGGCGAGCCGGACCGGCAGGCGTCGGGGATCGGGCTTGGCCCGCGTGTGATGGTGGCGCGTGATGCGCTGGAGGGCGCGGGGCTGTTGCAGGCCGGAAGTCTGTATCGGGTCTCGTACCGGCTGGCGCTGGCGGAGGGTGATACGGCGGAGACGCTGCGCGAGCGGTTGGACGGGGCGCACCCGGATGCCGGATGGCGCTGGCGTGACCTGAGTGATCCGGCACCGGGGACCACGCGGGTTGTGGAGCGGATCGGGACGTTTCTGGTGCTGGTCGGGCTGGCGTCGCTGGCGGTGGGCGGCGTCGGTGTATCGGCGGCAACGCGCGGATATCTGGAGCGCAAGACCGAGACGATTGGCACGCTGAAGGCGCTGGGCGCGAGCGGGGGGCTGACGGTTGCGGTGTATCTGATCCAGATCATGCTGCTGACGGTGGTCGGTATCGTGATCGGGTTGGTGATCGGGGCAGGCGTGCCGCTGTTACTGGCGTCGACTTTGCGGGATGCCTTGCCGGTTCCGGCGGATTTTGGCGTCTATCCCGGCGCGCTGTTCGAGGCCGCAGCCTATGGCGCGATGACGGCGCTGCTGTTTGCGTTGTGGCCGCTGGCGATGGCGCGCGAGACACCGGTGGCGGTGCTGTTCCGCGATGTGGTGGAGAGAGGGCGGTGGTTTCCGAGGCCGGTTTATCTGCTGGGTCTGGGTTTGCTGTTTGCCGCGCTGGTCGGGGCGGCTGTTGCGTTCTCGGGTAATGTCATGCTGGGCGGATTTTTCATTGGCGGGTTGGTTGTTGCGCTGGTCGCCTTTGCCCTGGTTGCGCAAGTCGTGCGGTGGTTTGCGCGCTGGCTGGGGCGGCGTCCGTCTGTGACACGCGGACGGCCTGCGCTGCGGTTGGCGCTGTCTGCGATTGGCGGACCGGGCAGCGAGACGACGGGTGTCATGCTGTCGCTGGGTCTGGGCCTGACGCTGCTGTCCACAATCGGGCAGATTGACGCGAATCTGCGCGGGATGATTGCCGGTGATATTTCCGAGGAGGCGCCTGCGTTTTTCTATCTCGATATTCCCGCGCCGCAAAAAGAAGCGTTTGTGACGGCGGCGAAGGCCGACAGCGCGATTGACCGGATTGAAACCGCGCCGATGCTGCGCGGGCGGATTGTCAAGATCAACGGCGAGGATGCCGACCCCGAGAAGATTGCCCCCGAGGCGCGGTGGATGCTGCGCGGGGATCGCGGGCTGACCTATTCACCGACCCCGCCCGAGGGCACGACCCTGACCGAGGGCGACTGGTGGGCCGAGGATTATACGGGCGAGCCGTTGCTGTCCTTTATCGAGGAAGAGGGCCGTCAGATGGGCCTTAAGATCGGGGATACGCTGACGGTTAACGTGCTGGGCCGCGATCTGACCGCGCGGATTGCGAATTTCCGCGAGGTCGAATGGCGGCGCATGGGGATCAACTTTACGCTGGTCGTGAACCCCGCCGCGCTGCAAGGCGCGCCGCATTCGCATATCGCCACGGTCTATGCGGCGGAGGGCGAGGAGGGCCGTCTGACGCGGATGTTTGCCGAGGACTTTCCGTCCGCGGTGGCCATTCCGGTGCGCGATGTAATTGCACGGACCAAGACGCTGATCGGGCAGTTGGCCGATGCGGTGCGCGGGGCGTCTCTGGCGACGATCCTGTCGGGGCTGATCGTGCTGATCGGCGTGACGGCGGCGGCGCAGCGGCGGCATTTGTTCGAGGCGGCGGTGCTGAAGACACTGGGAGCAGAGCGCGGGACACTGATGCGGGCGGCGGTGCTGCGGTATTTGCTGCTCGGCTCGGCGGCGGCAGTGCTGGCGATCGGAATCGGGTCGGTCGCGGCGTGGGCGGTAATGACGAAGGTGTTTGAGGCAGAGTTCGCCTTTGCCTTCGGGTCGGCGTTTATCGTCGGGGCGCTGGGCGTGTTGGCGACGCTGCTGACCTGCGGATATTTCGCGCGGCGGATGGTTGCGGTAATGCCCGCGCGGATGTTGCGGGCAAGGGGGTGAGGACTGGCCTGCGA
>CALGNW010000328.1 GCA_937958345.1 uncultured Neomegalonema sp.
TCGGTAAAGGCGGTGCGGCGGTAATCCCCGACGGGGGCCTGCTCGACACCGCTGCGCTTTTTGACCCGGTTCATAATGGCCAGCAGAGCGGCGGCATCCGTCACGGGCCGCAGGTCCAGACCTTCAAGCCCCGTCTGAATACCGGCAACTTCCTCGTGAAAGGCGGTATCGCGACTGTTCAGGAACTGCGGCCATGACGTTGAAGTATCAATGATCGGAAAGGCCTGATGGTCGTATTCTTCGACCGTGCGGCCAACATCCCATTCCGTGTGCAGCAACTGAACAACGGGCGAGCGTTCGGGCACGTTATGCAAGTGCCACAACTGCGCGCCCCAGCTTTTTGTGTACGCCCCGAGCAGGCGCATACACTCGATCTGGTCCCGGATCAGCGGAATATCGGTGCGGGCGGCGGGGATCGGGCCGACCGCCGGGATCGACATACCGCCATAACGGTATTTGACCGAGATAAACGGCGCCATCGCGCACGGGCCCTCTTTGTCGTCGACCATCATCACCTGACCGCTGATATCCTCTTCATAGATGTCCCACATGGCCTGCAGCCACTCGTGGGTCATGTACATCGAGGCTTCGGGGTACTGGGCGAGCGCGCTGTTCCAGCGGCGGCGGAATTTCGCAAATTTATGCCGGTCCGTGACGATCCGAACCGTATGCCCGTCCTCCCGATACGTCTCAATTCCGTCCATGCCTGCCTCCGAGCGTTTGTTTTGCTCAGGGCAATGCAAGGCGCGTGCAGAATTCGTCTGCGGCACAAACAACGGATTTTCGGCGCAGAATGTCTCCGGGAACCGACGCAAGTCCGACATTCTGGCGAGGGCGTGGTCACAACGCACCTTTCGCGTGTATTCAAAGTGTGCGATACTTGAGTCCGGCATCGTGGAGCCGCTTTAGCCGCAAGAGGGAATGTATGGGGCAAGGCCCTGATTTTCGTGCGTTTTTTGATACGGTCGCGGTTCCTTACGCGATCATGGACCGCGATTTCCGCTACGTCGCGCTCAACGCCGTCCTTGAGGAGACTGTGGGCCGCCCGAAGTCCGAGATGCTGGGCCGCGGCTTGTTCGAACTTTTTCCCGAAATCGAAGAACGTCAGGCCGTTGTCGAGACGGCATTCACCGCCGCGTTCGAGGGCAGACCGACGGGCATGGCCGAGGTTCCGTATTCCATCCCGGTTCCCGGAAAGCCGGGCGAGAAGCGCGAGATATGGTGGACTTTTCATTGCCACCCGATTCCCTCCGCCAACGGGCGGATCGACTATATCGGCTTTCATGCCGAGAACGTCACCCGCGAGGTCCGCGACCGGGCGCTGAAAAAGGCGATTACCGAGGAACTGCATAGCCGTGTCCGCAACACCCTGTCGCTGGTTCAGACAATCGCGCGCCGGACCGTGCAATCCTATCCCGACGTGGATGCTTTCATCGAGCATTTCGACGATCGCATTGTCTCGCTGGCCCAAACCCACAGTCTGATGACGGGTGCGAACTGGGACGGTCTGACTTTCGAGGCACTGCTGATTGCCCAGCTCGGGGCGCATCGCGATTTGCTCGGCACGCGCATTCATCTGGACGGGCCGGTGCTTTTGCTTTCTTCGTTCGAGGCACAGGCCCTGTCTATGGCGATCCACGAATTGCTGACCAACGCGACAGAGCACGGTGCGCTCTCGGATCGGAACGGGCAAATCAGCATCGCGTGGACGGTGCTGGACGGGGACGGCTATACCTTCATGTGGCAGGAAAGCGGCCTCGCGGACTTCGAAATTCCGACCAGCGAGGGCTACGGTGCCGATATTCTGAACCGTATTCTTCCGGCGCAATTGGTTGCGAACGCCAACCACCGGTTCACCGAAGACAGCCACACCTACAAAATCGTTGTCGAACAGCGCCGCAAACCGGCCTGAGGTCGCGTCCGCCTTCCCGGATTTAGAGATTGGCAGCACCTTTTCCGTATCCTGACGCGGAATTTTATCGCACTGCACAATCTTTCTTGCACTGCAAACCGTGAAATGTAATTAAAGTTTAGAGCCGTGTGACTTTCCGAATCTTGCGCGGCATTCTTGTCAAACAGCCCGATGCGGCACTGTATAGCGAGCCAGACTGATGGATGCACCTGTGAACGAAACCAGTGAAATCCTGAAAAATCAGCCGGTGAAGGATTTGTACGAGATCGGCGAGATCCCGCCGCTCGGGCACGTCCCCAAGAATATGTACGCCTGGGCCATCCGACAGGACCGCGAGGGCGAGCCGGAACAGGCCATGCAGCAGGAGGTTCTGCCGACATGGACCATCGACAGCCACGAAGTCCTTGTTTTCGTTATGGCTGCGGGCGTGAACTATAACGGTGTCTGGGCGGGCCTCGGTATCCCGATTTCGATGTTCAATGTCCACAAGGCCGATTTTCACATCGCCGGTTCCGATGCGTCGGGGATCGTCTGGGCGGTCGGCGACAAGGTAAAACGCTGGAAGGTCGGCGACGAAGTTGTCATCCATTGCAATCAGGATGACGGCGACGACGAACACTGTAACGGCGGTGATCCGATGTTTTCACCGACTCAGCGGATCTGGGGTTACGAGACGCCGGACGGCAGTTTTGCACAATTCGCGCGTGTGCAGGCGCAGCAGCTTATGGCGCGGCCAAAGCACCTGACATGGGAAGATTCAGCCTGCTACACGCTCACGCTGGCGACCGCCTACCGCATGTTGTTCGGCCATCGTCCGCACACGCTGAAACCCGGTCAGAACGTGCTGGTATGGGGCGCGTCGGGCGGCCTTGGCAGCTTTGCGATCCAGCTGATCAACACGGCGGGCGCGAACGCGATCGGCGTGATCTCGGACGAGGACAAACGCGAGTTCGTCATGGGTCTGGGCGCAAAGGGCGTCATAAACCGCAAGGATTTCAACTGCTGGGGCGAAATGCCTACCGTGAACACGCCGGAATATAAGGACTGGTTTGCCGAAACCCGCAAGTTCGGCAAGGCAATCTGGGACATCACCGGCAAGGGCAACAACGTCGATATGGTGTTTGAACACCCCGGTCAGGCGACGTTCCCTGTCTCTGTTTTCGTCGTAAAGCGGGGCGGGATGGTTGTGATCTGTGCCGGAACGACCGGTTACAATCTGACAATGGATGCGCGTTATCTGTGGATGCACCAGAAACGTGTGCAGGGATCGCACTTCGCGAACCTGCAACAGGCCAGCCTCGCCAACCAGCTTATGATCGAGCGGCGGATTGATCCGTGCATGTCCGAGGTGTTCGCGTGGAAGGATATTCCCCGCGCGCACACGAAAATGCGTAAAAACGAGCACTTACCGGGCAACATGGCGGTTTTGGTCTCGGCGAAACGCCCCGGCCTGCGCACGCTTGAGGACGCTCTGGAGGGATAAGCGAAAGCCGGAATGTTGCAGTGCATAACGCAACAGTGACGTTTTGGGTTTTGCAGGCTTAAAGGCTTTCACGATATAGAGCAGGTCTGATCCGGTAGACTGGAGTCATCATGCTTGCTCGCCTTCTTCTCGCTCTGTCAGTTTTCGCCGGCACGGCGCAGGCTTCGACCATCGAAACCGAGTTTGTGCGCGGGGATTTCCACTTCGAGCATGAAACCGTCGCACCGGGCGACACAACAACGCTGGCGCTCGATATGACGCTGGCGCCGGGATGGCATACCTACTGGAAAAACGCGGGCGATTCCGGCCAGCCGGTCGAGGTAACGTGGAAACTGCCGGATGGCGTCGTCGTTGGCGACATCGACTGGCCCGCCCCGCACAGGCAACCCTTCGATCCGATGATGAATTACGGATACGAGGATAAATCCACACTGCTGATGCCGGTCACGCTGCCCGCCGACTGGCCTTCGGGCAAGCCGGTGGATATGACCGCCGATGTCTTTTGGCTGGTCTGCAAAGAGGTCTGTATCCCCGAGCAGGGCATCGCCAGCCTTTCTCTGCCGACAGGACCGGAAACCGGCGCAAAGTCCCGGGAAACCGGCGCAATCTTCACCGCCGCCCGCGCCGCAATCCCGATGCCCAGCCCCTACGAGGCGCGGTATGCCGTGGACGGGACATCTGTAAACATCCGATTTGCGGGCGAAGGGTTCAACAAGGCCGACGTCAAGGACGTCTATGTCTTCCCGTCCGAATGGGGCGTCATCGACCATGCAGGGGTGCAGCTCGCCAGCGTCGACGCGGGCGGTCTGACTCTGACAATCCCGCGCAGCCCCGAAAACGACGAGGCTCCGACGGGGTCTTTGCAGGGCGTTGTTGAAATTACCGAACGTGCAGGCGACGGCGATGTCACCATCTCGATGGCCTTCGATGCCAAACCGGCTGAAGCCGGCGCGGCGGCTGCCTCCGGGTCTGGCGCGGGATTCGCGGGTAACGGCGGAATGTCGTTCGGCTGGGCGCTGGGCCTCGCTTTCCTCGGCGGCATGATTCTGAATCTGATGCCCTGCGTGTTTCCGGTTCTGGCGCTCAAGGCGCTGAGTTTCGCGAAAATGTCGAACAGCAGCTTTGGCCATCGCGCGGCGCACGGCTTGGCCTACACGGCGGGCGTGGTCAGCCTGTTTGTGCTGCTCGCGGCTGTCTTTATCGGTCTGAGGCAGGCGGGCACGGCAATCGGCTGGGGTTTCCAGCTTCAAAACCCTTACGTGGTCGCGGGCCTTGCGTATTTGCTGTTTCTTGTCGGGCTGAATCTGTCGGGCGTTTTCGAGGTATCGACGCGGCTGGCGGGCGTCGGCTCGGATCATGCCGACAGCGGTGGCCTGCGCGGGGCATTTTTTACCGGCGCGCTGACGGCGGTGGTTGCCACCCCTTGCACCGCGCCCTTTATGGGCACGGCGATGGGGGCAACCCTGACCATGCCGCCGGTGCAGGCGGTTGCGGTCTTTGTCGCCTTGGCCGTCGGTCTTGCCGCTCCGTTTCTGCTGCTCTCGTTATCGCCTGCGGCGGCGCGCCTTATGCCGAAGCCGGGTATGTGGATGGTCCGCCTGAAAGAGTTTCTGGCCTTTCCGATGTACGCAACGGCGGCACTGTTGGTCTGGGTTCTCGGCACTCTTGCGGGAACCGACGCGATGCTGGCGGCAATGATCGGCGGCGTCTTCATCGGTCTTGCGGCATGGGCCTACGGCGCATCGCAGGACGCGGGCGGGCGTGGCCGCAAATGGGGCCTCGGCGCTGCCGCCCTTGCATCGGTGATCGCTCTGGCGCTGGTGGCCCAGATTTCCGCGACCCCGCCCTCACAGCAGGCCGCATTCGAGGGACCGGGAGAGCCGTACAGCGCCGCCCGCCTTGCCGAGTTGCGGGTACAGAACAAACCGGTCTTCGTGAACATGACCGCCGATTGGTGTATCAGCTGCAAGGTCAACGAAAAGGTCGCCCTGCGCGGCGCGTTCGAAGAGGCGCTAGAACTGAACGGCGTCACGTATCTAAAGGGTGACTGGACGGCCCGTGATGCGGAAATTACGGCTTTCTTGCAGGATTTCGGAAGGGCGGGCGTGCCCCTCTACGCGATTTTCCCGTCCGAGGGCGATCCGGTCCTGCTGCCGCAAATCCTGACATCGGATATGCTGGTGGACGCGCTCGGCAATGTCTGATCACCGGCGCGCATAAAAAAAGCAGCGGCCTAAGCCGCTGCTGGAGTTTAGAGGGACTCGCATGAAAGCGTGTAAAAAGATGGTTAACCAACAAGTGCGACCAAAATAAGAAAAGGCGTGACTTTTTTAGGACAGGGTACGTTTTTTGGCGAAAAAGTCGCGCAACAGCATCGCACACTGATGTTCTGACGCCCCGCGATAGACTTCGGGCACATGATGGGCGCTCGCGGCATTAAACACCTGCGGTCCGTGGTCGACCCCGCCGCTTTTCGGGTCCGAAGCGCCGAAATGAAGGGCGTGGCACCGCGCGAAACCGATGGCGGCGGCGCACATTGGGCACGGCTCCAGCGTCACCCAAATCGAGCACCCGATCAGGCGTTCCGACCCGATCCGCGCGCACGCCCGCCGGATGGCCAGCACTTCGGCGTGGGCGGTCGGATCACTCAGCGCGCGTGTCTCGTTACCGCCACTGCCGATAATCCTGCCCGCCGCATCCACAACAACCGCGCCGACCGGCACTTCGCCCCGCGATGCCGCCGCCTCGGCTTCTTCGAGGGCGGCGTTCATATAAGAAGTGAAATCGCTCATGCCTTCCCATAGCGCACGGTTCCCGTCTCTGCTATGGCAACGCGCATGACACAAGACGCCCCCGAACGTATCGCCAAACGCCTTTCCCGCGCCGGAGTCGCCTCGCGCCGCGAAGCCGAGCGCATGATCGGGGCAGGCCGCGTCCGCCTGAACGGAAAACTGCTGGACACACCCGCGATCACTGTCACCGAAATGGACAGGATCGAAGTGGACGGCACTCTGGTTGGCGAGGCCGAACCCATGCGGGTCTGGCGCTATCATAAACCTCAGGGTCTGGTGACGACCGAGCGGGATGAAAAGGGCAGGGCGACCGTCTTTGACCGCCTGCCCATGGATATGCCGAGGGTGATGAGTGTTGGCCGTCTCGACATTGCATCCGAAGGGTTGCTGCTGCTGACGAATGACGGCGGCCTGAAACGCCAGTTGGAGCTGCCGTCGACGGGTTGGGTGCGCCGGTATCGCGTGCGCGTCCACGGCGTTGTCACGGACCGGATGGTTGAACCGCTGCTGAACGGCATCACGGTTGACGGCCTGCACTATCAGCCGATGCAGCTTCAGATCGACAGTCAGAAGGGCGCGAATGCGTGGCTGACCGTTGGCATCAAAGAAGGCAAAAACCGCGAGGTGCGCCGCGCGATGGAGGCGGTGGGCCTGACGGTGAACCGCCTGATCCGTATTGCTTACGGCCCGTTCCAGCTTGGCGAGCTGGTGGCGGGACAGGTTGATGAAATCCGCGGCAAGGTCATGCGTGATCAACTGGGAAAGGCCGCTCCGGCGGCAAAGCCCGCGCGCGGGCGGCGCGTTAAAAAGGGGAATGACCGTGATGCCTGATGTCAAGGACGCACCATCCCCGAACCACGACGAACGCCCCGCGCCGCCCGATATGATCGTGCTGCACTATACCGGCATGCAAACCGGCGCGGCGGCGCTCGACCGCCTGCGCGATCCGGCGTCAAAGGTGTCCTCGCATTACCTCGTCGAGGAGGACGGCGCGATTTTCCGTCTGGTGGACGAGGATCAGCGCGCCTGGCATGCCGGGGTTTCGGAATGGGCCGGGCAGCAGGCGCTCAACGATTGCTCGGTCGGTATCGAAATCGTCAATCCGGGTCACGAATGGGGCTATCGGGCTTTTCCCGAGGCGCAGATGCGCGCTGTCGAGGGGTTGGTTTCCGATATCATCCGCCGCCGTGCGATCCGGCTGGAGCGCGTCCTCGGTCATGCCGACATCGCCCCGACCCGCAAGGAAGACCCCGGCGAGTTGTTCGACTGGCGGCGTCTTGCGGTTGCCGGTCTGGCGATCTGGCCTGATGCGGCAGACGAGGCCGAGGCGGGCCGCCTGCTGGACCCCGAGGGATATGCCACGCTCGCGCGCGCACTTGCGGCCTGCGGTTACGGGCTGGATGATTTTCAGGCAACCCTCACCGCCTTCCGCCGCCGGTTCCGTCCGTCGTCGCTGGCGGGCGTGCCGGTCATGCGCGATTTGCTGATTGCCCGCGAAATTGCCGCGCGGTGGCCTGCGCGCCTTGGCGGTGCGCCTGCGGCATAAACCTTTCGCGGCGACTCATTGCGTGATGGCATCCGCTTCGCTAGAGACGCGGTGTCGGAAGGCCGGATGATCGCGGCCCGGTATTCTTTTCGAAGGATAACGGGTCGAGGAAAGTCCGGGCTCCATGAAGGCACGGTGCCGGGTAACGCCCGGCGGGGCGGCGCAAGCCGCTTCAGGGACAGCGCCACAGAGAGTAAACCGCTCCGCTTGCGGAGTAAGGGTGAAAGGGTGCGGTAAGAGCGCACCGCTCGCGCGGCAACGCGGGAGGCACGGCAAGCCCCACCGGGAGCAAGATCGAATAGGGATGACTGTGCCTCGGCACAGGGCGGCCTCCAGCCCGTCATCCGGGTAGATTGCTAGAAGGAGCGGGCAACCGTTTCTCCAGAGGAATGATCGTCCAGACGCTTCGGCGTCAGACAGAACCCGGCTTACAGGCCTTCCGACACCTGAAAAAACCGGCGGCGCAGTTCTGCTGAACTGCCGTTCCGAGATTTCATGGGACTTTTTGGGTCAATCCCGGTTTTTGGTACGGATTCTTGCCGATTCGGAGCGCATACAAGTAATGTTCCGAATATGTTCGTTCTTCAGAACTGTTCCACTTGAAATTATGTGGCTGTCCCGACAGAAATTCTGCTGACGCGCGGCGCACGATCAATGTCCATATATTGGGATATTGGTTCTCGTGCTCAGTAGATTTAGGGAATTTTCGGGAATTTCAGTCTGTTTGATGCGTTTTAGGTGCATTTTGCAGGTGTAAAACACCATAGATTGGCGAAATGATGCGTTGACGCCCATATTGTCCCATGGCAAACAATACGCAGAGAAGGAAAGAGCGAGCAGTAACGAAGCAATAAAAAATACAAACGGTTGAGGCAGGTTTCGTGCAGCATCAAAAAATAGCTCACCTTCTCTAAAGTAACGAAGCGATCCGAGCGGAAAACTGAGTAAAGACGCAGGCTTTATATCAGAAAAAACGAATAATATTTCGGATGAGGCAGGCGGCGGGATGCGTAACACGTATTCCGCCGGTCTCGTTTAAGGTCTGAAGTCCGTCTTTTCGATACAGCGCGTATCACAGTTGCCGCTTACGATCTATAGAGTCGGGCGGTTGGATGGCACTGTTTCTTTCGAGAAGCGTCCATAAAGTAGACAAGAAGGGCCGGGTCTCCGTGCCCTCCGGTTTCCGTGCGGCTTTGGGTGACGAATTAGTTCAGGGCTTGGCGCTGAACATGCCGATTGTCGGCTTCCCGTGTATCGAGGCACTGCCGTTTTCCAAAATCGAAGAGCGCATGGCCGTTCTCGACTCGCTGCCCGTTGACGAGGCCGAGGCGATGTCGCTTGCGCACCAGCTTATGGGCACGCTGGCGCATGTGACATTCGACGGCGAAGGCCGGATTGTCCTGCCGGATTACCTCATGGAATACGCGGGCATCAAGGACAGCGCGACCTTTGTCGGTCTGGGCCGGACGTTCCAGATCTGGGAGGCGGGCGCGCTCGCCGACCACGACGTTTCCACCCGCACAATCGCGCGGGATAACATCAAACTGCTGCGCAAGCCCGCGACCCCGACGCAGGGTGAGGACGGCGCGTGACCCCCGAGGCGCGCGCGGCGGCGGATGCGGCGCTGGCGGCGGCGGGCGCGGATCATATTCCTGTTTTATGTGACGAAGTGCTCGACGCACTCGCCCCCTGTGACGGTGATGTCATTCTCGACGGAACCTTTGGTGCGGGCGGGTATTCGCGCGCGATTCTGGCCGCTGCGGATTGCAGGGTTATCGGCCTGGACCGCGACCCCGATGCACTGGCCGAGGCGGCGGTCTGGACACCGGTTTATCAGGACCGTCTGTCGCTGAAACAGGGCACGTTCGGCATGATGGACGATGTGATGAAAGACGGCCCGGACGTGACGGGAATCGTCCTTGATATCGGCGTTTCATCCATGCAACTCGACCGCCCACGGAGGGGTTTTTCCTTCCTCCGCGACGGCCCGCTTGATATGCGGATGGCACAGAGCGGTGTTTCAGCCGCCGAGCTTGTGAATGCGGCAGATGAGAGTGTGCTGGCGGATATATTCTTCCAATACGGCGAGGAGCGCCGGTCCCGTGCGCTTGCCCGTGCGGTGGTCGATGCACGCGCGGCTGCGCCCATTGAAACAACGGGTGCGCTTGCCGCAATTATCGAGGGCGTATCACCGTCAAAGCGTCCGGGGCAGGCCCACCCCGCAACACGGGTTTTTCAGGCCCTTCGCATCGCTGTCAACGACGAGTTGGGCGAACTGGCGCGGGGCCTCGCCGCGGCTGAGCGGATGCTGGGCGATGGCGGGCGGCTGGTCGTCGTTACCTTCCATTCGCTGGAGGACCGTGTCGTGAAACGCTTTTTTCAGCAGCGCAGCAAACACGGCGGCGCAGGTGTCTCGCGCTATGCGCCCGACACACAGGACGGAACAGCCCCCAGTTTTGACATGATTAGCCGTAAGGCAGTGACAGCGGGCGAAGAAGAATTAACGCGTAATCCGCGCGCGCGCTCGGCAAAACTGCGCGCGGGCCGCCGGACCGCCGCGCCTGCACATCCGCCCGTTATGACAGGTCTCGGCCTGCCGGGTCTTGTGATATCGGGGAGTTCGCGATGATCGGTTCATTTCTGCGCCTGATTACGGTTCTTGCGGCGTTTGCCGTCGTGCTTTCGGCTGCGATGCTTTATCGGGTTAAGACCGAAACCCGCGAGATGAAGGCCGAAATCCGCGCGATGGAGCGCGAGGCCGACAAAGTTCGTCAGCGCATTGACGCCTTGGAAACCGAATGGGCGTACCTGAACTCACCGGGGTATCTGATTGATCTGGTTCGCACCCATGCGGATGTGTTGAATCTGAAAGAGCGCGTCCCCGATAATTTTGCGCGTTTGGTTGAAATCCCGCCACGCGGGGCATTGGAAGTCGGAGGCCAACAATGAAGCCGCTGTTTGATCCCGCCCCCTTTGCGCAGCATGCCGAAGACATCGAATTCGAGCCGCTGGCCCGCGCCCGAAAGCCGCACTCTCATCGTTTGCGCATGCGTCTGGCTGCAGGAGCATTTCTGATTGCCTTCGCGGCGCTCGGCTGGCGCATGTCCGCGATTGCTCTTGACCATGACGGCCCGAAAGAGGCCGTGCGTTCGGCGGGCGTCGAGCAGACGACGCACCGCGCGCCGCTGGTTGACCGCAATGGCCGCTTGCTCGCCTCGACCCTCCAGACCTGGGAAGTTTATGTCCACCCGCGCGAGTCGCTCGGCGCGGGCGGTGTTTCGCCCGACAGTCTGGATGCGCTCGGCAAAGTATTCCCGCGCCTCGACCTGATCGAACTGCGCCGTCACCTGAGCGAGGGCAAACGCAAATTCGTCTGGGTCGCGCGCAAGGCGTCCCCCGACCAATGGCGGCGCGCGCGGGATCTCGGGATTATCGGTCTATATGCCAGCCAGCGCGAAGACCGCGTCTATCCGGCGGGCCGGTTTGTCTCTCATATCGTCGGCGGGGTTGATGTCGATAATATCGGCGTGGCGGGGGTTGAATCGGGTCTCAGCGATTTGATCACCGCGCCCGATCGCAAGATGGAACCTGTCCGCCTGTCCGTCGATTTGCGCGTACAAACGGCCCTGCGAAACACGCTGTCAGCGGCAAAATCCGAATTCGCGGCCCCCGGCGCGGCGGGATTGGTGATGAACGTCCGCACGGGCGAGATGCTCGCAATGGTCTCGCTTCCTGATTTTGACCCGAACGAGCGTCCGGCTGCACCGGCGACGTTCCTTCAACAGGCGCGCAGCCCGATCTTTAACAAGGTTACGCAGGGCGCGTTCGAGTTGGGATCAATCTTCAAACTTCTCACGACGGCGATGGCACTGGAATCCGGCGTTGCCAATCTGGAGACGCCGCTGAACGCGACCGCGCCGATCCGTCGGGGCGGTTTTACGATTTCGGACTATCTCGGCAAGGGCCGCTGGATGTCTCTGCGCGAGATGGTCAAATATTCGTCCAACATCGCGGCGGTGCGGGTTGCCGAACTTATCGGGCCTGATCGTCAACAGGCGTTTTTCGAAAAATTCGGGATCAGCGGCAAGGTTCCCCTTCGCGGATTTCCGAACGGCGAACTCAGCCGCGCACAACTGCCCCAGCAATGGGGCACGGCAGAATCCGCAACCGTCAGCTACGGCCACGGCATTTCGGTGTCGCCCCTGCATCTGGCGACCGCGCTGGCATCGCTCGCAAATGACGGGTGTCGCGTCACGCCGACTTTGCTGAAGGTAGACGAAAACGCGCCGTCTGCGCTCTGCGACCGGATCGTGTCGAGCGAAACGTCGGCAACAATCCGCGGGCTGATGCGTCTGGTGGCCAATGAAAGTTCGGGACGGAACGCCAACATCCCCGGTTATGAAATCGGCGGAAAGACCGGCACGGCCTATCAGGTAAAACCGACAGGCGGCTATAACACCGACAAACGCTTTAATTCTTTCGCCGCGCTATGGCCCACTTCCGACCCTCAATACCTTATGTTTATTTCGCTCGATGATCCAAAGCTGCTGGACGGTTCGCGCCGTTTACCGCTGGCCGGTCACACCGCCGCACCGACTGCCGGCAGTGCTCTGGAAAGGATCGCACCGCTGCTGGGCATGGTTCCGACGGACAGATTTCGCAAGGCCGATAAGGCGGACGAAAAGAACGAAGGCGAAGGATGACCGCAACGATTGCCAGTCTCGATCTGCTAAAGGGCGGCTCTGTTTTGGGGCCGCCTCTGGCGTCTGACGCGCCGGTTGCCGGGTTGACCGTCGACAGCCGCGAGGTAAAGCCCGGCTTTGTATTTTTCGCGGCAAAGGGCGCAAACCTCGACGGCGCGCGGTTTATCCAATACGCGGCACGGCAACAGGCTCTGGCCGCTGTTTGCACATTAGAGGGGGCGGTTACTGCGCTTGAAACGGGGGCCGCACCGCTGCCGCTGATTATCGTCGATGATCCGCGCCTCGCGTTGGCCGCCGCCGCCGCGCGCTTTGTCGGGGAACAGCCTCAGACCGTTGCGGCGATCACCGGAACCAGCGGCAAAACCTCGACAGCCGATTTTCTGCGCCAGATTTGGGAACTGATCGGGGAAAAGGCTGCCAGCTTCGGGACGACCGGCGTCAAAGCGCCCGGCCTCGATCTGCCGGGCGGCTTGACCACGCCCGATCCCGTAGGCCTTCACAAATTGCTGGCGACGCTCAAGGACCACGGCGCAACCCATGCGGCGATGGAGGCATCGTCGCACGGTCTCGATCAGCGGCGTCTTGACGGCGTAAAGATCGCGGCTTCTGCGCTGACAAACATCGCACGCGATCACATGGACTATCACCCGACCTCGGCAAATTATGCGGCGGCAAAGCTCCGCCTGTTCACCGACCTGACGCCTGCGGGTGCAACGGTTGCGGTGAATGCCGATGATGTCATCTTTCCGCTCGTTGCTCAGATCGCTGAGGCGCGGGGACATAAACTTGTGCCGGTTGGCGAGACCGACGCGGCCTCGTCGGGCATTCGTATCGGTGCAACGCGGTTTGATGATGCGGGACAGTCGGTCGAGATAATGTGGGACGGCGCGTATACGGTCCGCCTGCCCCTGATCGGCGCATTTCAGGCGCGGAATGTCCTGACGGCGGCGGCTCTGGCGGTCGGGTGCGGCGCGGACAAAGAGAAAGTGCTGACCTCGCTCGCATTGCTCGAAGGCGTGCGGGGCCGGATGGAGCTTGTCGCCCGGCGGGCGAACGGCGCGGCAATATATGTGGATTATGCCCATAAGCCTGACGCGATGGTTGCGGCACTCAAGGGCATGCGCCCGCATGTTGCCGGGCGTCTGCACGTCGTGTTCGGTGCGGGCGGAGATCGCGATCCCGGCAAAAGGCCGCTGATGGGCGCCGCGGCAGCCGAGCACGCCGATGTCGTCATCGTCACCGACGACAATCCGCGTTCCGAAGACCCCGCTACAATCCGCAAGGCCATTCTCGAGGCGACCCCCGAAGCAACAGAGGTAGGGGACCGGGCCGAGGCGATTTTACGCGCGATTGACGGATTGGAAGAGGGCGATGTCCTTCTCATCGCGGGCAAGGGCCACGAGACGGGCCAGATTATCAACGGTGACGTCATGCCGTTTGATGATGCCGAGCACGCCCGCGCCGCTGTCATCGTTCTTGATGCCGACGAGGATGACGTGCTGAAAATGCTGAAGGGAGACTCCTGATGCTTTGGACACGGGACGCGCTTCTCGCGGGAACCAGGGGCGAGGCGCAGGGCAACCTCGGCGGTGTCACCGGCGTTTCCATCGACACGCGCACAATCCGGCAAGGCGATCTCTTTGTCGCGTTGAAAGACCAGCGCGACGGCCATGATTTTGTGGCAACGGCAATGGAGGCGGGCGCAGCTGCGGCCTTGGTGTCAAATACCGCCGCGTGTCCGGCGGATGCACCGCTTGTTGTTGTCGAGGATACGCTTTTCGCCCTTGAAACGCTGGCCGAGGCATCGCGCGGACGCGCCGTCGAACTGTCGTCGATTGCCGTAACGGGCTCGGTCGGAAAGACGTCGGTGAAAGAGGCGCTGCGCCATGTTCTCGGCGCGCAGGGCCGGACACATGCCTCGGAAAAATCGTATAACAATCACTGGGGCGTTCCGCTGACGCTGGCGCGCATGCCTGAAAAAACGCGGTTCGGCGTCTTTGAAATCGGCATGAACCACTTGGGCGAAATCACGCCGCTGACACAGATGGTGCGCCCGCACATCGCGATTGTCACCACCGTCGCCCCGGCGCATCTGGGTAATTTCAAAGACGAGTCCGAGATTGCGAAGGCGAAGTCCGAAATTTTCGAAGGCTTGCTCCCCAGCGGCGCGGCACTGATCAACCGCGATAATCCGTGGTTTGAATTGCTGTCCTCGCGGGCCGCGGAACTGGGCGCAAAAGTGTTCGGTTTCGGGGAACACCCCGACTCGCAGATCCGCCTCACGGGCCTCAAGCAACAGGCCATGACCGCCAGTGTCGAGGCCGATGTTCTGGGCCAGCCGACGCTGTTCCGGTTGAACGCTGCGGGTAAACACCACGCGATGAACAGCCTTGCGGTTTTAGGTGCTGTTACCTTGGCCGGCGGCGATCTTGCCCGCGGGGCGCTCAGCCTGCAAAGCTGGGAACCGGGCGAGGGGCGCGGTTCGCGTAAAAATATCCGCCTCGACCCGATTGATCCCGACAGCGCGTTTTTGCTGATTGACGAAAGTTACAACGCCAACCCCGCATCCCTGCGCGCGGCCCTTGAAACGCTCGGCCTTGCCGAACCCGGACCGGATACGACCGGACGGCGCGGACGGCGCATCGCCGTTGTCGGTGACATGCTCGAACTCGGCCCCCGTGCCGATGAACTGCACGCAGAGGTGGCGGCTGCGCCCGAGATGCAGTCGATCGACATGGTGTTTGCCTGCGGTCCCCATTCACGAAAACTGTTTGATGCATTGCCGCGCGAAAAACGGGGGGCATGGTCGGAAGACTCCGCCTCGCTCGCACCGCTGATCAACGAGGCGCTGCGTGTCGGCGACGCGCTGATGGTCAAAGGATCGCTCGGCTCCCGCATGGCCAAGATTGTTGATGTATTAAGCGCACCCCGCGCGCGGCGCACACGCGCCTGAGGAAAAGGACGACCCAAGGATGCTCTATCAATTCCTCACTCCGCTCGCGGACAGCTTCGGCGGCTTTAACGTCTTTCGGTACATCACTTTCAGAACGGGCGGCGCGTTGATGACGTCGCTGATCCTGTTCTTTATTTTCGGACGCCCGATGATCGACTGGCTGCGCAGCAAACAGGGCAAAGGCCAGCCGATCCGCGAGGACGGCCCCGCCCGCCACATCATCGAAAAGGCCGGAACCCCGACAATGGGCGGCGTGATGATCCTCGGCGCAATTACGGTTTCATGCTTGCTGTGGGGACGTTTTGATCAGGGGTTCATGTGGATTGTTCTTCTGACCATGATGGGCTTCGGCGCGATCGGCTTTTGGGACGATTACCTCAAAGTCTCGAAGAAAAATACAAAGGGCGCACCCGGAAAGGCGCGGCTGGCACTGGGTTTCGCCATCGCCATCACGGCGGCGGTGTGGGCGACATACCTGACCCCCGAGCCGTTGCAGGAAAAGCTGGCACTGCCGTTTTTCAAGGACACGCTGCTAAACTTCGGACTTCTGTTCTATCCGTTCGCGCTGATCGTGATTGTCGGCGCGGCAAACTCGGTCAACCTGACGGACGGCCTCGACGGTCTGGCGATTGTTCCGGTGATGATCGCGGCTTTATCCTTTGCCCTGATCGCGTATTTTGTCGGCAACGCGAAATATTCTGAATATCTGCAACTGCATTATGTGCCGGGTACGGGAGAGATTGCGGTCTTTGTCGGCGCGCTGGTCGGTGCGGGGCTTGGCTTTTTGTGGTTCAATGCACCGCCCGCAATGGTCTTCATGGGCGATACCGGCAGCCTCGCGCTCGGCGGCGCGCTCGGCGCAATCGGCGTAGCAACAAAGCACGAGCTGGTACTGGCCATCATCGGCGGTTTGTTCGTTGTCGAAACGCTCAGCGTGATTGTTCAGGTCGCCAGCTTTAAGCTGACCGGCAAAAGGGTATTCCGAATGGCGCCCATTCACCACCATTTCGAACAAAAGGGCTGGCAGGAATCGACCATCGTGATCCGCTTCTGGATTATCTCGGTGATCCTCGCACTGATCGGCCTCGCGACGTTGAAGCTCCGCTAGATGATCGTTGTTCAGGCATATGCGGGACAGCGCGTCGGCGTTCTCGGAATGGGTCGCTCGGGCCTCGCGGCTGCGGCTGCGCTCGAGGCGGGCGGCGCAACGCCGGTATGTTGGGACGATAACGAGGCGGGGCAGCAGGCGGCACGCAGCGCAGGCTTTACCGTCGAGGATCTGTCGCGGGTACAAAATATCGAGGGTCTCGCCGCGCTGATCGTTTCACCGGGCATCCCGCATCTGTATCCTGCCCCGCATCCATCGGTCGCGCTGGCATGGTCGGCGCGCGTACCGGTCGACAATGACATCGGCCTGTTTTTTCAGGAGATGTTCGAGTGGGAACCCGCCGCCGACGATGAGGGCGAAGCATCTCCGACCGTCATTGCCATCACCGGATCGAACGGTAAATCCACCTGCACGGCGCTGATCAGCCATATTCTGACCGAGGCGGGCCGCGAGGCACAGTTCGGCGGCAACATCGGCGTCGGCGTCCTCAGCCTGACGTATCCCCGTTCGCGCGAAGTCATCGTGCTGGAATTGTCGAGCTATCAAACGGACCTCGCGCGCCATCTTGCGCCGGATATTGCGGTGTTTCTCAATCTTTCCGACGACCACCTCGACCGTCATGCAGGCAGAGGCGGGTACTATGCCGCGAAAAAACGCCTTTTCCAGAGCGGGCCGAAATCGGTCATCGGTGTTGACGAGGCCGAGGGCCGCGCGCTGATGAGCACGCTTGAGGGCGTGGTCGAAAAGATGATTCCGATTTCCTCGACCTCTAACCTCAAAAACGAGGCGTGGTCGGTTTTTCTGCGCAAGAAACATCTGGTCGAACATCGCGGCGGCAAACAGGTTGCCTCCTTCGATCTGCGCGAGGCTCCGGCTCTGCGGGGCGCGCATAATGCTCAGAATGCGGCTGCGGCTTTCGCGGCCTGCCGTCTGCTCGGTCTTGGCCCGCGCCAGATCGAGGGCGGCTTGCGCAGCTTTCCGGGTTTGGCCCATCGTCTGCAGCAGATTGGCGAACTCGGCGGCGTTCGATACGTCAACGACTCAAAGGCCACCAATGCCGATGCGGCGGAAAAGGCGCTTTTGTCCTTCGACAAAATTCGCTGGATTGTTGGTGGGAAACCGAAAGACGGCGGCATC